>NZ_JBJJBV010000500.1:0-1916 GCF_045446735.1 Nocardiopsis protaetiae | reverse complement strand
GTCCGAGCTCACCCGCCGCTTCGACGTGGACGTCAACATCCTGGGCGGCGGCGTGGAGCAGGTCGCGGGCCAGTCCGTGGGCCGCCTGGGCGTCAACGTCCGCGGCGCCCGCCGCTCCGAGGCCCTGACCTACCTGTCCGAGCACGGCCTGCTGGTCGAGGAGGCCGGAAAGTGATCGCCGAAACCGCCGACATTCTCTTCCTGGCCGCCGCCGACGAGCCCGCCGGCCCCTGGGAGGTCGTGGTCGCCTTCCTCCAGGACTGGCCGAACATGTGGCCCAGCCTGTGGCTGGCCACCCAGGACACCGTCTACATGGTGCTCTGGGCGACGGTCTTCAGCGTGCTGATCGGCCTGCCGCTGGGCGTGCTGCTGGTCACCACCGACCGGGGCGGCCTCACCCCCGCGCCCGCGGTGCGCGCGGTGCTCAGCGCCATCGTCAACATCGGCCGCTCGCTGCCGTTCATCGTCCTGATGGTGGCGGTGCTCTCCCTGACCCGCTTCCTGGTCGGCACCACCCTGGGCCCGACGGCGGCGATCGTCCCCCTGAGCATCGGCGCGATCCCGTTCTTCGCCCGGCTGGTGGAGACCTCGCTGCGCGAGGTCGACCGCGAGGTGATCGAGGCCGCGCACGCCATGGGCACCCGCCGGCTCACGATCGTCGGCAAGGTGATGCTGCCCGAGGCGATGCCCGGCCTCATCGCCGGCCTGGTGATGACCGTGGTCGCCCTCATCTCCTACTCGGCGATGGCCGGTGCGATCGGCGGCGGCGGCCTGGGCGACCTGGCCATCCGCGAGGGCTACCAGCGCTTCAACGACCACTACCTGTGGGCGACCGTCATCCTGCTCATCGTCATCGTGCAGGCGGCGCAGAGCCTGGGCGACCTGCTGGTGCGCAGGCTCACCCGGCGCTGACCCGGTGCCCCCTCGGCCCCCTGGATCCCCCCGAGAGATCGTCCGAACCCGTCTGGACACCTGGATAGGAGATGCGATGACCGGAGACAGGGCAGGGGCGCCGTGGGGGCGTGTGCTGCGCGGGGCCGGGGCGGCGGCGCTGGCCGCCGCCGTGCTGGCGGCCTGCGGCAGTCCCAGCGAGCGCGCGGAGGAGGGGACCGACGAGGACGGGCTCACCGTCCTGCGCGTCGGCGCGACCCCCACCCCGCACGCCGAGATCCTGCAGTTCATCGACGAGAACCTGGCCGCGGACGCCGGGCTGCGCCTGGAGATCGTCGAGTACACCGACTACAACCAGCCCAACGCCGCCCTGGCCGAGGGCGAGCTGGACGCCAACTACTACCAGACGGTGCCGTTCCTGGAGGAGTACCTGGCGGGGAACACCGGGGCCGACCTGAGCTACGTCTCGGACGTGCACCTGGAGGCGTTCGGCATCTACTCCGAGGACGTCGCCGACCTGGCGGACCTGCCCGAGGGCGCCGAGATCGGGGTGCCCAACGACACCTCGAACATGGGCCGGGCCCTGCACCTGCTGGCCGACGCCGATGTGATCACCCTGGCCGACGACGTCGAGGGCTCGCCCACGGTGGACGACATCGAGGACAACCCGCTGAACGTCAAGGTCACACCGGTGGAGGCGGCCCAGCTGCCGCGTTCGCTCCAGGACCTGGACGCGGCCGTGGTCAACGGCAACTACGCCCTGGAGGCGGACCTGCCGAACACGGCCAACGCGCTGGCCTGGGAGGGCACCGAGAACAACCCGTACGCCAACGGGCTGGTGGTGCGCTCGGAGGACGCGGACGCCGAGGACATCGTGCGGCTGGACGGGCTGCTGCACAGCCCGCAGGTGCGCGACTTCATGGAGGAGCGCTGGCAGGGGATCGTCCTGCCGGTCGGCGGCGAGCCGGCCGAGCCCACCGCCTCGGAGTCGCCGGAGTAGCCCGGTCGGCGGGGTGCGGGCCCGG
>NZ_JBJJBV010000050.1:0-45232 GCF_045446735.1 Nocardiopsis protaetiae | reverse complement strand
CGCCCCTCCAGCCGGATCACCCGGGGCACGCGCTGGGCCGGCTCGATCGCCCGCCACTCGCGCTCCATCAGGACGGCCACCTCCTCGCGGTCGGGCGGCCCCGCGCTCTCCCGGCCGTTCTCCCGCTGCCAGACCGCCAGGACCGAGCCGATCACCTCGTGCAGGCTGGGCCGCGCGGCCGGGTCGGGGTCCAGGGACCGGGACACCAGCGGCACCAGCCCCTTGGGCAGCCCGGTCAGGTTGTACTCCCCGGCCGCGGCGCGCCCGGCGATCTCCTCGGCCTCGCCGGGGCCGAACGGCAGCCGCCCGGTGCCCGCGTAGGCGGTGACCGCGCCCCAGGCGAACACGTCGCCGGCGGGGGAGGCCTCCGCGCCCCGGTAGCGCTCCGGGCTCAGCCAGGTGGCGCCCGAACCGCTCGTGTGGGCGTCGGCGACCGCGCAGTCCATGATGTGCGGACCGTGCGACTCCAGCAGCACCCGCTCGTGGTTGAGCGACCCGTGCGCGACGCCGCGCGCGTGCAGCGCGGACAGCCCCTCGGCCAGGCCCACGGCCAGCGCCAGCAGCTTCCCGGTGCCCAGGCCGCCGCGCTTGGTGACGAAGTGCGAGAGCCGCTGCCCCTCCATGTACGGCATGGCCAGCCACGGGCGGTCGGCCCGGGCGTCGAACGTCAGGGGCACCACCACCCGTGCCGGATCCACCTGCGCCAGCGCGGTCAGCCGCCGCACCAGCGCCTCGCGTTCGGGCTCCCCTGCCGGGGACTTGAGGACCTTCACCGCGACCAGCCGCTCGCCCGCGGTGGGCGAGGCGGCGTCGACCGCGGCGTAGACCGTCCCGGACGCACCCTGCCCCAAGCGCCCGAGGACGAGGTAGGGACCTATCCTCGCCGGGTCGTCCGGATAGAGCGGGGGCAGGTGCTCCGGTACCAGTACGGAGATCTCTCGGGGAGAACGAGGGCTCATGGGTGTCCTGTCGCGATGCTTCTGGGCCGACGGGGCGGCGGAGTGTCCGGACATCGTAGTGAAGATCCGGATCCATGTTCATTCTCCCGAACGACCGGCACATGAATCGACATCCACGGCCGCCATCGGCCACCGGTCCGCGGCGGGTCGGGCCGCACACGGCGAGGCCCGCGCACGTCCGTCGGCCCGACGCGATATGGTCGGCCGGAACCCGTCGGTTCGGACGCCCCCACCCCGGAGCGCGGCCGACGGGCGGCCCCCGACGCTCTCCGGCGCGACGCGCGGGGGGCCGTGTCGCACACAGACCCTCATCAGAAGTAACCCCTATCCGCCTTACGGAGCCCGCATGCTTACCGGAGGAGAGGTCGCCGCGCTCGTCGCCGCGGTGGTCTGGGCGGTGCTGGCCACGTTCATCTGCGTGGCGCTCGTCAAACTGATCAAGCTCATCAACGCCGCGACCGTCGTCGTCTCGGAACTGGGCGACCGCACCCCGCCCCTGATGAACGACGTCGCCGCCACGGTCGAACGCGCCAACACCTCGTTGGAGCGCGTGGAGGAGATCACCGCCAACGCGCAGGCCAGCAGCGAGGACGTGGCCACCATGACCGCGCTGACCCGCTCGGTGGTCACCGGCCCGCTCGTCAAGGCGGCCTCGCTGTCCTACGGGGTCCGCCGGGTCCTGGGCCAGCGCCGCGCCCTGGCGGTCGTGCGCGGCCGCCGCCGGAGGGAGAACCGGTGATCAGGCGACTGCTCTACCTCGCCGCGGGCGCCGCCCTGGGCGGCTACGCCGTGCACCGCGTCCACCAGGCCCGGCGCGCCCTCACACCCGGCGGCATCGCCGAGCGGGTCGAGGGCCGGGTCGGCGAGTACCGGGGCGCGCTGCGCGAACTCAACGAGGACCTGGCCCACGCCGTCCGCGAGCAGGAGGAGGAGTTGCTGCGCACCTACGCGCCCCGCCGCTCCCGCGCCCTGCCGCCCGCCGACCGCCGGGCCCTCCCGGAGGACTGACCGGCTCCGGAAGCCCGGACCCCTTTTCCCATAGGGGTTTACGGGGTATCGAACCCTTCCAGGTCGGACGCGCCCGCCGTCCGGCCGGAAAGGGAATCCCCCGTGTACCCACCCCCCGGTGACGGTCCCCCGAACCCGTACGTCCCGCACGGCCCACCGCCACCGCCGCCGCCCCCGCCGATACGGCAGGGCCCCGCCGGCGTGCCCGGCGCGGCCACCCTCGTCCGGGTGCTCATGATGATCGGCGGCGTCCTCGGCCTCGGCCTGGCCCTGCTGGCGGCCTGGGTCTCCCTGGACGGTACGGCGTTGATGCAAGTGGACAGCGCTGAACTCCTCATCACCGTGGTGCTCTTTGTCCACTCCGCCATCGCCATCACCCTGGCGGTCCGGATGGGCCGTCCCGGCGCAGGCGTGTACGTGGGCGTACTCACCTTCCAGGCCTTGTCGCTCCTGGTCATCCTGGCCACCCTGATACTCACCCCGGGTCTCGGGATGAGCCTCATCTACGACCTCCTCTGGGACGACAGCGTTTTCAGGATCTTCGCGCTGCTGGTCCTCGCACCTGTCCCCTTCTCCTTGACGATGATCCTGCTCATGCTGCCGCCCGGCCCCCGCGCCTACTACCTGTCGGGCGCCTGACCGCCGCCGGGAGGCGCCGGGCAGCGGTCCACCCGGCACGGGTCCCGCCGACCCGGCGCCTCGCGGTGCCCGACGGCGATAGCCTTGGAACAACCGAGGTCCCGGCGTTGTCGTCAACGGGGCGGGGCCCGGGTCGGCAGCCCCCCACCGGGCGGTCGGCCGCGAAGACGAAAACCACAGGCATCCGCGTGGTCGTCCGCCCTACCATGGGCCACTCACCGACCACGCGCAATCAGGTCCCGGGCAGGGACGGGCCCGCCGAGGGCGGCGGAGCCGAGCACAGGAGGGCATCAATGGAGACGGCAGAGATCGCGCGCCGCTTCCTCAGTTTCTTCGAGAAGAACGGACACACCGTGGTGCCCTCGGCAAGCCTCATCGCCGAAGACCCCACGCTGCTGCTGGTGCCCGCAGGCATGGTCCCCTTCAAGCCCTACTTCCTGGGCCAGCGCACTCCGCCGTACGAGACCGCCACCAGCGTCCAGAAGTGCATCCGCACCAAGGACATCGAGGAGGTGGGCAAGACCTCCCGGCACGCCACCTTCTTCCAGATGCTCGGCAACTTCTCCTTCGGCGCCTACTTCAAGGAGCAGGCGATCCCGCTGGCGTGGGAGCTGGTCACCACCCCGGTGGCCGAGGGCGGCTTCGGCATCGACCCGGAGAAGCTGTGGGTCACCGTCTACCTCGACGACGACGAGGCCGAGGCGATCTGGCGCGACAAGGTGGGCGTGCGCCCCGAGCGCATCCAGCGCATGGGGATGGAGGAGAACTACTGGTCGATGGGCGTCCCCGGACCCTGCGGCCCCTGCTCCGAGATCTTCTACGACCGCGGCCCCGAGTACGGCGCCGAGGGCGGCCCCGAGGCGGACGAGAACCGCTACATCGAGATCTGGAACCTCGTCTTCATGCAGTACGAGCGGGGTGAGGGCGGCGACAAGTCCGGCTTCCCGATCCTCGGCGAGCTGCCCAAGAAGAACATCGACACCGGCATGGGCCTGGAGCGCCTGGCCGCGGTCCTCCAGGGCGTCGACAACATCTACGAGACCGACATCATCGGCCGCGTCCTGCACCGCGCCGCCGAGCTGGCCGGGGTCCGCTACGGCGACGACCACGAACAGGACGTCCTGCTGCGCGTGGTCGCCGACCACGTCCGCAGCGCCGTCATGCTGGTCGGCGACGGCGTCAAGCCGGGCAACGAGAAGGCCGGCTACGTCCTGCGCCGCATCCTGCGCCGCTCCATCCGCAACATGCGCCTGCTCTCGGGCACCGAGACCGCGTTCATGCACGACCTCACCGCGGTCAGCATCGACGCGATGAAGGACATCTACCCGGACCTGCTCGACAAGGCCGATGTCATCCACGGTGTCATCGACACCGAGGAGAGGAACTTCGCCGACACCCTGCGCGCGGGCACCGCCCTGTTCGCCCGGGCGGCCGAGCGCACCCGCCACGCGGGCGGCACCGTCTTCTCCGGCTCCGACGCCTTCCAGCTCCACGACACCTACGGCTTCCCCATCGACCTCACCCTGGAGATGGCGGCCGAGCAGGGCCTGACCGTGGACGAGGGCTCCTTCCGCGAGCTCATGCAGCGGCAGAAGGACACCGCCAAGGCCGACGCCAAGTCCAAGAAGCTCGGCAACGCGGACATCTCCCTGTACGCGCAGCTGCTCGAAGGCGCGGGCGCCACCGACTTCCTCGGCTACACCGACGCCCAGAGCGAGTCGACGGTCAAGGGCATCGTGGTCGGCGGGGTCTCCTCGCCCGCCGCGCGCCAGGGGGAGAAGGTCGAGATCGTCCTGGACCGCACCCCGTTCTACGCCGAGAGCGGCGGCCAGCTGGCCGACACCGGCACGCTCACCGTCGACGGCCGCGGGATCGTCGACGTCGAGGACGTCCAGAAGCCCCTGCCGGGCCTGTTCGTCCACCGCGGCACCGTCCGCGCGGGCGAGGTCACCGTGGACGACACCGTGCACGCGGCGATCGACAGCGGCCGCCGGCACGCCATCGAGCGCTCCCACTCGGCCACCCACCTCATCCACTCGGCGCTGCGCAACGCGCTGGGCCCGTCGGCGGGCCAGGCCGGCTCGGAGAACAGCCCGGGCCGCCTGCGCTTCGACTTCACCGCCGACAACGCCCTGGGCGAGTCCCGGCTGGCGGAGGTCGAGGAGGAGGTCAACACCGTCCTGGCCGGCGACATCGCGGTGCGCACCGAGGAGAAGAGCCTGGACGAGGCCCTCAAGATGGGCGCCCTGGCCATGTTCGGCGAGAAGTACGGCGACCGCGTCCGCGTCGTGGAGATGAGCGATTACTCGGTCGAGCTGTGCGGTGGCACCCACGTGCCCTCCACCGCGCGGCTGGGCATCGTCAAGCTCCTGGGCGAGTCCTCCATCGGCTCCGGCGTGCGCCGGGTCGAGGCGGCGGTCGGCGTGGACGCCTTCAAGCGCCTGTCCAAGGAGTCGGCGCTGGTCGGCCGCCTGTCCGAGCAGCTCAAGGCCCCGCGCGAGGAACTGCCCGAGCGCATCGACGCCGTGATCTCCCGGCTGCGCGCCGCGGAGAAGGAGATCGAGAAGCTGCGCGCCGCGCAGGTCCTCCAGGCCGCGGGCTCCATCGCGGAGAAGGCCCGCCGCCACGGCCCGGCGCTGGTCGTGGCCGAGCGGGCCCCCGAGGGCACCGGCGGCGACGAGCTGCGCGCCCTGGCCGCGGACGTGCGCGGCCGCCTGGGCGAGGCCGAGCCCGCCGTGGTGGCGCTGACCGCGGTGCCCAAGGACCGCCCGGTCGTGGTGATCGCGGTCAACAAGGCGGCGCAGAAGGCCGGCATCAAGGCCGGTGACCTGGTGGGCGTGGCGGCCCGCGCGCTCGGCGGCGGTGGCGGCGGCAAGCCCGACATGGCCCAGGGCGGCGGCACCGACGCGACCAAGGTCGACGAGGCCCTGCGCGCCGTCGAGGCCCGCGTCGCGAGCGCCTAGCCGTCGCGTGCCCGCCGGGGACGGTGACCCTCATCCGGTCGCCGTCCCCGGCGTGGTCTTCGCAACACGGGTGTGATTACACACCGTGACACACAAAGCCGGGTAACATCACGACCTGTGACGATCCGGGCGAACGCGGTCGTCCGTACGCCCGGCCTCGGCCGTGCGCGGACGGTTCGTCGCGGTGATGGGGGATTCGGGTGACTTACACTCGGATGCGGCCTCCACGGCCGACCCCGCATCCCGTACAGCGGCGGACCGGACGCCCGGGTCGTGACCCGGTGACCGCTCCGCGTGACCCGGGCTGCGTACGGTCATCGAATCGGGCATACTGTGGCGCGTCACAGCCGATCACACGGCTGTCTGCGCGGAGTTTTCCCGCGATCCACCTGACGAACAGGACCACCGTGTCGAGGATTTTCCCATCGCGGTGCCGTACCCGTACCGGGACGGCCCGCCCGTGCCGCCTCCCCCGAGCAGGGGGGCGCTCCTCGTGAGGAACGGTGTGCGCCTGGCCGTCGACCCGGGCAACGCCCGCATCGGTGTGGCCGTCAGCGACCCCTCCGGCACGCTCGCCAGCCCCCTGGAGACGGTCCCGCGCGGCAGGGGCGACAAGAACCGGATCGCCCTGCTGGTCCTGGAGAAAGAGGCGCGGGAAGTCATCGTGGGTTACCCTGCCTCTCTGTCAGGAGAGGAGGGGCCGGCCGCCCGGTCGGCCCGGGAGTTCGCAACGGGACTGGCCGGACTCCTGCACCCCGTCCCCGTCCGCTTGGTCGACGAACGCCTCACCACGGTGACCGCGCAGGGACATCTGCTCTCCGGAGCCTCCTTCAGTAAGAAGGGCGCCAAGGGCGGACGTGCCCGTCGAACGGTCATCGACCAGGCGGCGGCCACGGTCCTCCTGCAGAGCGCCTTGGACCAGGAACGGTCGACAGGCCGGCCCCCGGGCGAGATCGTCCGCTCCAGCCAGGGAGAATCATGAACGACAGGGATGACCACCCCGACAATCCCTATCGTGGACGCGCCGACCGCGAGAGCGGTCGCGACTACGACCCGCGCGGCGGCCCCGCGCGCGGCCGCCGTGCCCGGCCCGAGGCCTCCCCGTGGGCCGAGCCCGAGGCGCCGGACCCGCGGCGCTCGGGACCCTCGACCGGTGAGTTCCGCACCCCCCGCTACGCCCCCCGCCCCGACCAGGAGTACGACCCCGTGAACCAGGGCCGTTCCGGCCGCGACCAGGAGCCCACCGGCGCACCGCGCCGCGGCGGCGCCGCCGACGCCCTGCGGGGCGGTCGCGCGGCCCGCTCCGGCGGCCGACGCGCCGCGGAGCCCGCTCCCGCCGCCGACACCACCCAGGACGCCCTGGCCGCACTGGCCGGCCTGGGATCGCCCGCGGCGCCCGCGCACACCGAGGAGCCGCCGCGCCGCGCCCGGCGCCCCGAACCCGAGCCCGAGCCGGCACCGCCCGCGGCCGAGGAGGAGCCGCCGCGCGGCCCCCGCCGCGGCCGCCGCAACGCCGCCGCCGAGGAGGCCCCGCGCCGCGGGCGCGGGGGCCGCAAGCGCGGCCGCCGCGACGAGGAGCCCGGCTTCCTGGACGGCCTGCCCGAGGACACCGGGGCGTTCGACGCCGTCGCGTTCCCCGGCGTGAACAGCTCCGCCGACACCGGCGCGTTCGCCGCCCTCACCGACGCGGACACGCGGCCGCGCCGCGCCCGCGGCGAGGACGCCTCCGACACCGGCTCCTTCGACTCCGCCCCGCGCCGGGGCCGCCGCCACCGCGGGGCCGCCGCCGAGGAACCGGCCGAGCCGGCCCCGGAGACGGGCCGCACCCGCTCCGGTCGCCGCCGCCGGGGGCCGGTGGACGAGCCGCCCGCGGACGGCGGCGCGTTCGTCGCCGACGCCCCGCCCCGGGGCCGCCGCGCCCGCCGCGCGCAGGAGCGGCCCCAGGACACGGGCGCCCAGGACACCGGTTCGCACGACACCGGGTCGTACGACACGGGCTCCTATGACACCGGCTCCTATGACACCGGGTCCTACGACACGGGTTCCCTGAACACCGGGTCCCGGTCCCGCGACACGGGCTCCCACGACACCGGTTCCTACGACGCGGAGTCCTTCCAGGACGCCGCCTCCGCCGACAGCGGCGCCTTCGAGGCCCCGGCGGAGCCCCGCCGCTCCCGGCGCCGCCGCGGTGCGGCCGCCGACGAGGCACCCGAGCCCGAGGAGACCCCCGAGTCCGAGGACGCCGGGTTCGGCGCCGAGGCCGACGAGGACGAGGAGCCCTCCGGCCGGCGCGGCCGGGGCCGCGGCCGGCGCGGCGGCGGCACCCGTCGCGGGGGCCGCAAGCGCGGCCGCCGCGAGGAGGAGCCCGAACCCGAGCCCGAGGAGACCGCCGAGGCCGACGAGGACGACTACGAGTACGAAGAACCGGCCCTCGCCGACATCGCCGCCGCCTACGGGGGCGGCCGCAGCAGCCGCAAGAAGGCCAAGGAACTCAAACGAGCCCGCCTGGCCCAGCACCACCGCACCCCGGAGGGCCGCCGGGCCAAGGCGCGCGGCAAGGGCATGATGATCCTGCTCGTCCTGGCGCTCATCGCCGGCATCGGCGGCGGCGGGTTCTTCGTGATGCGCACCTACGTCTTCCCGCCGGACTTCGACGGCGCGGGCAGCGGCGAGGTCGTCTACGTCATCCAGGAGAACCAGAGCGGCCTGGCCGTCGGCCAGGGGCTGACCGACCTGGGCGTGGTGGCCAGCCCGCGGGCGTTCACCAATGCCCTGGAGGACCTGTCCGAGGAGGAGCTCGGCCAGGGCCTGGTCCCGGGCAGCTACTCCCTGGCCCTGGGCATGAGCGCCGACGACGCCGTGCGCGCCCTGCTGGACCCCGCCAACCGCCTGGGCGGCCGGGTCACCATCAAGGAGGGGCTGCGCAACGAGCAGGCCATGGAGGAGCTGGCCCTCAAGACCGGCGTCCCCTACGAGGAGCTGGAGGAGGCCCACTCCCGCCCCGACGAACTCGGCCTGCCCGAGTACGCCGAGGGCGAGGCCGCCGGCTACCTGTTCCCCTCGACCTACATGTTCGACCCCGGCACCGACGCGCAGACCATGCTCAGGACCATGGTCCAGCAGTTCCACAAGGTCGCCGAGGAGGTGCAGCTGGAGGAGAAGGCCGCCGCGCTGGACCTCACGCCCGACGAGGTCATGGCCGTCGCCTCCATCGTCCAGGCCGAGAGCGGCAACGAGGGCGACATGCCCAAGGTCGCCCAGGTGATCTACAACCGCCTTGAGATCAACATGAACCTCGGCATGGACAGCACCTGCTTCTACGCCATCGGCGAGTACGGCATCGCGCTCAACAACGAGCAGCTGCAGAAGTGCAACCAGGACACCAGCGGGTTCGACACCTACCACAAGCCGGGCCTGCCCCCGGGGCCGTTCGTCGCCCCCGGCCAGGCGGCCATCGAGGCGGCCCTGAACCCCGCCGACGTCCCGTACCTGTACTTCGTGACCACCGACCCGGAGAACGGCGTCACCAAGTTCACCGACAGCGAGGCCGAGTTCCTGCTCCTCAAGCAGGAGTTCATGGAGAACTGGGGCGGCGGCTGATGCGCGCGGCCGTCCTGGGCTCCCCGGTCGCCCACTCGCTCTCCCCGGTCCTGCACACCGCCGCCTACGCGGCGATGGGCCTGGACGACTGGTCCTACGGTCTGCACGAGTGCGGCGAGGAGGGGCTGGCCCCCCTCCTCGCCGGGCTCGGCCCGGACTGGGCCGGGCTGTCCCTGACCATGCCGCTCAAGCGGCGGGCGCTGGAGCTGGCCGACCGGGCCGAGGACCTGGCCGTCCGGGTCGGCGGGGCCAACACCCTGGTCCGCGAGGGCGGCGGCTGGGCCGCCCACAACACCGACGTCGAGGGCATCGTCACCGCCCTGGCCGAAGCGGGTGTGGACGCCCCGCGCAGCGCCACCGTCCTGGGCGCCGGGGCCACCGCGGCCTCGGCCCTGGCCGCGCTGCGCGGCCTCGGGCTCACCGCCCCGGTCACCGTCCTGGCCCGGGACACCTCCCGGGCCGGCGAGGTGGTCGCCGCCGCCGGACGCCTGGGACACCCGGTGGAGGTGTTCCCGCTGGCCGAGGTCGACCGGCACCTGGACGTCGACCTCGTCGTCTCGTCGCTGCCCTCGGGCGCGGCCGACGACCTGACCGAACCGCTGGCCAAGAGCGGCGCCGACCTGTTCGACGTGGTGTACGCCCCCTGGCCCACCGCCGCCGCCCGGCGTGTGGCCGAACGCGGCGGCCGGGTCGTGGGCGGGTTCCCCATGCTGCTGCACCAGGCGGTGGCCCAGGTCCGCCTCATGACGGGACACGAACAGGTGCCGGTGGAGGCGATGCGCGCCGCCGGCGAGGCCGAACTGGCCCGCCGCGCCGCCGCCTGAACAGCCGGGCCCGGCGCCGGGCCCGCCCGGTCCGTTCGGCTGGTAACATGAGATATCGACTTGGTCCGGTGTGCCTGGCACACTGGAACCGCAAGCGGAGATGATCCTCCCACCCGTCGGGTTTCGCCCGGGCGGGTCCACCGAGTCGGCCCGATCCGTTGCCATCGTGACGGGACGCCGTGTACACGGCGCCCGCCCGGCACCCGGATCGTCGTGCCGTCCACCGGATCGACCCCGCTTGCACACGCTGGCGGGGTTTTCGCTTTTTCAGGGGGACCCCGACGCGGTCGGTCCAACCGGTGGAGACGGGCGGGCCGATCCAGCAGGCCGCTCCAATCAGGGGCGGCCGGTCCCAGGTAATCCGAGAAAGCTAGGGAGGGGTCTCATCAGCGCCGAGCCCCGCATCAATGACCGCATCCGGGTGCCCGAGGTCCGACTCGTCGGACCCAACGGTGAGCAGGTCGGAATCGTCTCCGTGCAGGACGCACTGCGTCTGGCCCAGGAGTCGGACCTCGACCTCGTCGAGGTAGCGCCGACCGCGCGCCCGCCGGTCGCCAAGCTGATGGACTACGGCAAGTTCAAGTACGAGTCAGCGGTCAAGGCCCGCGAAGCCCGTAAGAACCAGTCGAACACGATCATCAAGGAGATCAAGCTCCGCCCGAAGATCGACCCGCACGACTACGAGACCAAGAAGGGTCACGTGGTGCGGTTCCTCAAGAGCGGGGACAAGGTCAAGGTGACGATCATGTTCCGTGGTCGTGAGCAGTCCCGTCCGGAGCTGGGCCGCCGTCTGCTGGCGCGGCTCGCCGAGGACGTCCAGGACCTTGGCACGGTGGAGTCGCAGCCCAAGCAGGACGGCCGCAACATGGTCATGGTGATCGGCCCGCACAAGCGGCGGTCCGAGCACAAGGCCGAGGCCCGCGCGGCCGCGGCGGGGGACAAGGCCCGCCGCGAACAGCCCGACGCAGAGGCCTAGCGGCTCCGGGGAAGTCCCCCACCGCCCGGCCGCCGGAAGGGACCGGGTGGTGGGGTGGGCTGTGCGCGGACATCCGGACGCGTCACGGCCGGCGTCCAGGGACCCCGCCACGGTGACGGATTCAGTGGCGGAACAACCGTGTCGCCCGCGCCCCGTGCGCGGACCGACACGCCGACGGAGTAGGAGACGACGGCGACATGCCGAAGAACAAGACCCACAGTGGGGCCAAGGACCGCTTCAAGGTCACCGGCTCTGGCAAGATCATGCGCCGCCGTGCCAACAAGAACCACATCCTTGAGCACAAGACCTCCAAGCGCAAGCGCAAGCTGGGCAACGAGGCCGTGGTCGCCCCCGCGGACGCGAAGTTCATCAAGAAGCTTCTCGGCAAGTAGTCCGCGAACCTTCCCCTCCCCCCGGAAGAGCCCCCGCGCCCTCACGGCGCGGTGACGGCCGCCGGGCGGGATCTTTCAGAAGCGAATCCGGTCGCCGGACTCCTCGGAGTCGGGCCGGTCGGCGCGCCCCGCGCGCCGGAACACACAAGAGGGAGTCACAGTGGCACGCGTGAAGCGGGCTCTCAACGCCAAGAAGAAGCGCAAGGTCGTCCTCGACCGGGCGAGCGGCTACCGCGGTCAGCGTTCGCGCCTGTACCGCAAGGCCAAGGAGCAGATGCTCCACTCGATGACCTACGCCTACCGCGACCGCAAGGACCGCAAGGGCCAGTTCCGTCGTCTGTGGATCCAGCGGATCAACGCCGCCTCCCGCGCCAACGGCCTCACCTACAACCGCTTCATGCAGGGCCTGAAGCTGGCCGGCATCGAGGTCGACCGCCGCATGCTCGCCGAGCTGGCCGTCAACGACGAGGCCGCGTTCGCGACCCTGGTGGAGACCGCCAAGAAGGCCCTCCCGGCCGAGACCGCGGCCTGACCGGAGTCTGACGGGTAGAGCGATGGCGAGCCACGAGTTCACGAGTGTCCGGTCACCCAGGATCAAGGGGGTTCGGCGGCTCGCCAAACGCACCTTCCGCCAGCGCGAGCGGCGCTTCCTCGCCGAGGGGCCGCAGGCCGTGCGCGAGGCACTGGCCGCCGCGGGCGGTGCCGGGCGGTCCCCCTACGGCGGGACCGCCCCCGGCGTGGTCGAGGTGTACGCCACGACCGAGGCGATGCAGCGCCACCTGGACCTGGTGGACGCCGCCCACACGGCGGGCGTCCCGGTCCACCGGGTCAGCCTCGACGTCATGACGGAGCTGGCCCAGACCGTCACCCCGCAGGGCGTCATCGCCGTCTGCGAGTTCGTCGACGTCCCCCTGGACAAGGTCGGCGACGTGCGGCTGGCGGCGGTCCTGTCCCACGTCCGCGACCCGGGCAACGCCGGCACGGTGCTGCGCACCGCCGACGCCGCCGGGGCCGACGTGGTCATCTTCACCGACGCCTCCGTCGACCCCTACAACGGCAAGTGCGTGCGGGCCTCCGCCGGAAGCCTGTTCCACCTGCCGATCGTGGTGGGCGTCCCGGTGGCGCGCGCGGTCGACTTCCTGCGCGAACGCGGCGCCCGCGTCTGGGCCGCCGACGGCGGCGGGACCCGCGACCTGCACGAAGTGGCCGACGGCGGGGACCTGGACGGCCCGGTCGGCTGGGTCTTCGGCAACGAGGCCTGGGGGCTGCCCGAGGAGACCGTCCGACTGACGGACGGCGCGGTCAGCGTCCCCATCTACGGCGGGGCCGAAAGCCTGAATCTGGCCACGGCCGCGGCCGTGTGCCTCTACACCACCGCACGCCAGCAGCGCCGCCCCTGACGGTCCCGCGAGGGATTTTCCGACACCGACCCGCCATTCGCATTGGCAAATGCACGTGCACGGGGGGTCGGTGCCGATAGGGTCTGAGCGGGATCTCGGTGGCGCCCCCCGATGCGCCGCACACCCCCGACGTGGGCGGAGATCCCTGTTCAAGAGGCGTACCGGGCGGACGTGCCGGGTAGATCTGCGGTGGTGGTCGCGGATGCCGGCGCCATCGGTCGGCGGCCCGCAGGCGCAGATGCCCTGCGTCCGTGGACCTACAAGGGGAGCGGGGAGAGGCGTGGGCAGCGGCCGGCAGGTGGATCACCCGGTGGAGGACGGAGAGGGCACACCCCCCTCCGACACCCCCCCGGACGAGGGCACCGGAGGCGACCGGACCCCCGCACCGCTGTGGGACGTGGACGACACCGTCACCGGCCACACCCCCCTGCACGCCGACGACCTGCCCGACGGCGTCGTCGTCGCCGACGCCCGCGGCCGCGTCGTCCTCTACAACGCCCAGGCCGCCCAGCTCACCGGCATCCCCGCCGACGCCGCCCTGCGCCGCGACTTCCGCGCCGCCCTGCCGCTGGTCGGCGCCGACGGCAACGACTGGTGGGAGGCCAGCGACCCCTACGGAGGCGACCGCGGCCGCACCCGCCAGACCGAGCGCGCCCTGTACCTGCCCGACGACCGCGAGATCCTCGTCGCCGCCCGCTACGTGCGCGCCCGCCCCGGCGGCGACCTCGTCCGCCTGGTCGTCACCCTGCGCGACGCCTCCACCCGCGCCGAGCGCAGCCGCGCCGACCTGGTGTCCGAGGTCGCCCACGAGCTGCGCTCCCCGCTGACCAGCGTCAAAGGGTTCACCTCCACCCTGCTCACCAAGTGGGAACGGCTCACCGACAAGCAGAAGCTGTTCATGCTGGAGACCGTCAACGCCGACGCCGACCGCGTCACCCGGCTCATCCACGACCTGCTCGACGTGTCCCGCATCGAGTCCGGGCGCATCGAGGTCCGCCGCCAGATCGTCGACGTCACCGAGGTGGTGCGCCGGGTCGTCGCCGGGCGCGTCGCCTCCGGCGAGTCCGAGGAGCGCTTCCGGGTCGAGACGCGCGCCGGCCTGCCGCAGATGTGGCTGGACCCCGACAAGATCGAGCAGGTCCTCTCCAACCTGGTGGAAAACGGGGTGCGGCACGGCGCTGGTACTGTCAGTATCGTGATCGAGCCGTGTGAGGGAGGAGCAGCGGTGTCGGTGCGCGACGAAGGCCAGGGCATAGCGCCCGAGACCATTCCGCGCGTCTTCCGCCAGTTCTGGCGCAGCAAGCGCCGGAGCGGGACCGGCCTCGGGCTGTTCATCGTCAAGGGCCTCGTCGAGGCCCACGGCGGCACGATCACCGTCGGACGCGCCCCCAGCGGCGGCGCCGAGTTCCGATTTACCATGCCCGCCGGGACGCCCGAGTTCGTCTGAGCCCTTCAGACCCTCCACGTCCCCGGTGGGCTCCACGGCGTGCCCGGGATCGGTGAGTGGACCCTTCCGTGCGCGCCCGACATCCCTGAGCCTTCCCTGTCGGCCTCGTCCGCCCCACGGCGGACCGTGACCACCGCGCGCCCCCTCCTGCACGGGGCGCGACGGTGAGGTGAGCAACCATGTCTGCACCGAACAATTCCTTCGACCCGGTCGAGGTGACCCCCCTGCACCCCGACGAGGTCGCCCGCATGCGCGAGGAGGCACTGGCCGCCATCGCCGCGGCCGCCGACCTCGCCGAACTCAAAGAGGTCCGCCTCGCCCACGCCGGCGACCGGTCCCCGCTGGCCCTGGCCAACCGGGAGATCGGGGCGCTGCCCCCGGCCGCCAAGGCCGACGCGGGCAAGCGCGTCGGCGGCGCCCGCCGCGACGTCGGCCAGGCCCTCAAGGAGCGCCAGGCCGCCCTGGAGGCCGAGCGCGACGAGCGCGTCCTCGTCGAGGAGCGGGTCGACGTCACCCTGCCCTGGGACCGGGCCCCGCGCGGCGCCCGCCACCCGCTGACCACCGTCGCCGAGCGCATGGCCGACGTGTTCGTCGGCATGGGCTTCGAGGTCGCGGAGGGCCCCGAGGTCGAGGCCGAGTGGTTCAACTTCGACGCCCTCAACTTCCAGCCCGACCACCCGGCCCGCACCATGCAGGACACGTTCTTCGTGGAGGGCCCCAAGGGCGCCGAATCAGGCCTGGTCATGCGCACCCACACCTCGCCGGTGCAGGTCCGCGCGCTGCTCTCGCGCGAGCTGCCCGTCTACGTGGTCGCGCCCGGCAAGACCTTCCGCACCGACGAGCTCGACGCCACCCACAGCCCGGTCTTCCACCAGCTGGAGGGCCTGGTCGTGGACAGGGGCATCACGATGGCGCATCTGCGCGGCGCCATCGACGCCTTCGTCGAGACCATGTTCGGCGCGGGCCTGCGCACCCGGTTCCGCGCCTCCTACTTCCCCTTCACCGAGCCGTCGGCCGAGGTGGACATGGAGTGCTTCGTGTGCCGCGGCGCGTCGGTGGGCGACCCCGACAACCCGTGCCGCACCTGCTCCAGCGAGGGCTGGATCGAGATCGGCGGCTGCGGCGTGGTCAACCCGCGCGTGCTCGTCGCCGCCGGGGTCGACCCCGAGGTCTACAGCGGCTGGGCCTTCGGCCTGGGAATCGAACGGACACTGATGTTCGCGCACGGCGTGCGCGACATGCACGACATGGTCGAGGGCGACATCCGCTTCACCTCGGCGTTCGGGAGTGAGAACTGATGCGCGTCCCCCTTTCCTGGCTGCGGGAGTACGTCGACCTGCCGGCCGACGTCACCGCACGCGACCTGGCCTCCAGGCTCACCCTGGCCGGGCTGGAGGTCGAGACCGTCGACGCCCTGGGCGCGGACCTGACCGGTCCCATCGTCTACGGGCGCGTCCTGGAGATCGAGGAGCTCACCGAGTTCAAGAAGCCGATCCGCTACTGCAAGGTGGACGTCGGGTCGGCCAACGGCACCGGCGAGCCCCAGCGGATCATCTGCGGCGCCCGCAACTTCTCCGAGGGCGACCTGGTCGTCGTCTCGCTGCCCGGCGCCGAGCTGCCCGGCGGCTTCAAGATCGGGTCCCGCAAGACCTACGGCCGGATGTCCGAGGGCATGATCTGCTCGGCCACCGAGCTGGGCCTGTGGGAGGACCACAGCGGCATCGTCATCCTCCCCGAGGGCTTCGGCGAGGTCGGCGAGGACGCGATCGGCCCGCTCGGCCTGCGCGAGGACGTCCTCGACATCGCCGTCACGCCCGACCGCGGCTACGCGCTGTCGATCCGCGGCGTGGCCCGCGACACCGCCTCCCTGTACGGCGTCGCGTTCCACGACCCGGCCGGCATCGCCGTGCCCGCACCCGCGGGGGAGGGTCACCCGGCCGCCATCGCCGACGACACCCTGTGCGACAGCCTCGTGCTGCGCGGGGCCACCGGGTTCGACCCCGACGCGCCCAGCCCGCTGTGGATGATGCGCCGCCTGCACCAGAGCGGGGTGCGCCCCGTCTCCCTGGCCGTCGACGTCACCAACTACGTGATGCTCGAACTCGGCCAGCCGCTGCACGCCTGGGACCGCGACCGCCTCACCGGCACCGTCACCGTGCGCGCCGCCGAGGCGGGGGAGAAGCTGGAGACCCTGGACCACGTCCAGCGCTCCCTGGACCCCGACGACATCGTCATCGCCGACGGGTCCGGCGCCCAGGCGATCGCCGGGGTCATGGGCGGGGTGGACACCGAGATCGGCCTGTCCTCCACCGCGGTCCTCATCGAGGCCGCCCACTTCGACGAGATGCACATCGCCCGCGCCTCGCGCCGCCACCAGCTCTCCTCCGAGGCCTCCCGCCGCTTCGAGCGCGGTGTGGACTCCGGGCTCCAGCTCGCCGCCGCCACCCGCGCCGTCGGGCTGCTGGCCGAGCTGGGCGGGGCGACCGTCGAGGACGCCTACACCCACCTGGACCGGGTCGCCCCGCGCACGCCCATCACGGTCCGCGCCGGGCACGCCGCCTCGGTGTCGGGGGTCGACTACCCGGCGGGCACCGCCGAGAAGTGGCTGACGGCCATCGGCTGCGAGGTCGCCGCCGACGGGGACACCCTGGCGGTCACCCCGCCGTCCTGGCGGCCCGACCTCACCGACCCCAACGACCTGGCCGAAGAGGTCATCCGGTTCGAGGGCTACGAGAACATCCCCTCGATCCGGCCGCGCGGCTCGGGCCGCGGCCTCACCCCGGGCCAGCGGCTGCGCCGCGCCGTCGGCCGCACCCTGGCCGACGCCGGGTACAACGAGGTGCTGTCGTACCCGTTCACCGGCGAGCGCGACCTCGACGGGCTCCAGCTGCCCGCCGACGACGCCCGCCGGGCGGCCCTGCGCCTGGCCAACCCGCTCAAAGACGAGGAGCCGCTGCTGCGGACCACGCTGCTGCCGGGCCTGTTCAAGGCGCTGGCCCGCAACGTGGGGCGCGGCTTCACCGACGTCGCCCTCTTCGAGGTCGGCCTGGTGTACCGGCCCAAGCCGGATGCGGGGAGCGCCCCGCTGCTTCCGGTGGACCGAGGTCCGAGCACCGAGGAGCTGGCGCTGATCGACGCAGCCCTGCCCGAGCAGCCGCGCCGGGTCGGCGTCGTCATCACCGGCGACGCCGAGCGCGCCGGCTGGTGGGGCCAGGGCCGCACGGCCACCTGGGCCGACGCGATCCAGGCCGCCCGCGAGGTCGCCCGGGTCGCCGGTGTGGAGCTGGAGGTCGAGGCCGACGCCCACGCCCCCTGGCACCCCGGCCGCTGCGCCGCGCTGTACGTGCGGGTGGCGGACGAGCGCGTGCTCGTCGGCCACGCCGGTGAACTGCACCCGCGCACCGTCAAGGCGTTCGGGCTGCCCGAGCGCACCGCCGCGATGGAGCTGGAGCTGGACCGCATCGAGCGGGCCCGCACCCCGGTCGTCGCCCCGGAGGTGTCCACCTACCCGGTGGCCGTCCAGGACGTCGCCCTGGTCGTGGACGCGTCCGTGCCGGTCGGCGCCATCCAGGAGGCTCTGGCGGCGGGCGCCGGCGAGCTGCTGGAGAGCGTGCGCCTGTTCGACGTCTACACCGGCGAGCAGGTGGGCGAGGGCCGCAAGTCGGCGGCCTTCACCCTGCGCTTCCGCGCCGCCGACCGCACGCTGACGGCGGAGGAGGCGGGCGCCGCCCGCGACGCCGCCGTGGCGGCGGCCGCCGAGCGCACCGGCGCCGCGCTGCGCGCCTGACGCGCCGCGCCCGGTACGCCGGGCCGCTGTGAGGGGGCCGCCCCGTTGGGGGCGGCCCCCTCCGTGTTTCCCGGAGATGGCCGGAAGAGGTCGAAACAACGCCCCGATGAGCGGGGTCCAAGAACTTTTTCGGGCCCGTTCTCCCTGCGTGTCATGGGTTTTCGGGACCATGCGCCGGGGTAGCCGGAATGACCTCGGTGTTTCGGGGCATGAAAGTTCGTTTCGACTCTTGCTGTGAGGCACCCCCCGCATTTAGCCTGCAAGCAACCCGCCTCTCCTAGGGCGCCCGGAGACGGGTCCGCAGCATTCCCGGCAGCGCGTCGTCACTCGCGCACGTCCACGGCTCGGAGGTCGCCCCATGACCGAAACGGTTCTCCCGTCCGTCCCCGTCGCCCCGCCGACGCGGGAGCCCGGCCGCCTCTGGCACACGTTCTGCGATATGAACACGGTCCGCAAGGGCCCGGAATTCACGGTGGCGCGCGCCGAGGGCGTGTGGCTCTGGGACGAGGCGGGCGACCGGTACCTCGACGGCACGGCCAGCCTCTGGTACTGCAACGTCGGCCACGGCCGCCCCGAGATCGCCGAGGCCGTCCACCGGCAGATGCTGACCCTGGACGCCTACACCGTCTACGGCGACTTCTCCAACGCCCCCGCGGTGCGGCTCAGCGAACGGCTGGCCGCGCACGCCCCGGTCGCCGACCCGCGGGTCATCCTCACCTGCGGGGGAGGGGAGTCCATCGACACCGCGGCCAAGCTGGCCCGCCGCTTCCACGCCGTCACCGGCGCCCCGGACAAGGTCCACCTGATCAGCCGCACCGGCGGGTACCACGGCCTGCACGGGTTCGGCACCAGCGTCATCGGCATGGAGCGGTTCCGCACCGGGTACGGGCCGCTGGTCGAGGACGTGTCCGTGGTCCCGCACGACTCCGCGGCCGCTCTGGAGGCGGAGATCCTGCGGGTGGGGCCCGGCCGGGTGGCCGCGTTCTTCGCCGAACCCGTCATCGGGGCGGGCGGGGTGTACGCGCCGCCGCCGGACTACTTCACCGAGGTGGCCCGCATCTGCGATCGGTACGGCGTGCTGTTCATCGTCGACAGCGTCATCTGCGGGTTCGCCCGGCTGGGCGACTGGTTCGGGATCGAGCGCTTCGGGGTGCGCCCCGACATGATCGTTTTCGCCAAGGGCATCTCCAGCGGCTACCTGCCGCTGGGCGGCGTGGTGGTGAGCGGCCGGGTGGCCGACCCGTTCTGGTACCAGGACGGCCACCCGTTCCTGCACGGCACCACCTACGCGGGGCACCCGACCGCCTGCGCGGCGGCCATGGCCAACCTCGACATCCTGGAGCGGGAGGACCTGTTCACGGTCTCCCTGGAGGTGGAGCGCCAGCTCGACGGGGCGCTGCGCACCCTGGCCGACCACCCGCTGGTGGCGCAGGTCCGCGCGGGCACGGGGGTGATGGCCGCGGTGGAGCTCACCGAGGAGGCGCTGGCCGGGCGGGGGATCACCACGGCGGAGGTGTTCGCCGAGGCGCGGGCCCGCGGGGTGATCCTGCGGGCGGTCCCGACGGCGCTGCTGATCTCGCCGCCGCTGATCATCACCTGGGAGCAGATCGACCACCTGGTCTCCACCCTGGCCGGCGCCCTGGACGCGGTCGCCGCCCGCCACTGAGGGACCGGCCCGCGGGCACTCTCTGATTTCGGGCGGCCGGGGCGCGTTGCCCCGGCCGCCGCGAAGTTTTCCCGATGAAGTATTTTCCTTGGAAAAGACTTTCCTGTGTGACCATCGTCCGGTATTGTTTCTCGGGAAGATACTTCTTAAGGGGGCGGACGATGACCGCGCAGCCGACCGAGGACACCGCGACACTCACCGACGACGACCTGATCACCGCCTGGGGACTGCTGCACGAGGCCATGAACGGCGTGCACCCCAAGCTGCTGCGCGGCATCACCCCCGACGGCAAGGACATGGCCGGACCCTGGTTCGAGGTGCTCATACGCCTCCAGCGCACCCCCGGCCACCGGCTCCCGATGAGCCGCCTGGCCCGCGAGGTCAGCCTCAGCACCGGCGGCTTCACCAAGCTCGCCGACCGGCTCGAACGCGAGGGGTACCTCAAGCGCGAGAACTGTTCCTCCGACCGGCGCGTGGTCTACGCGACCCTCACCCCCCAGGGGGTGGAGTTCATCGGCCAGGTCCGGGTCAAGCACGTCGAGCGGCTGCGCGAACACGTCCTGGGTCCGCTGGGCGAGGAGGGCGTGCGCACCCTGTCCTCCGTCGCGCGCACGCTCCGTGACAGCTCCATCTGACCGGGGATCACCCGGCGGAAACGCTCGGTAGTCGATTCCCCGGCCGGAAGGCCGCCGCATCCGTACGAAAGTACGGGAAACGTCCCACCGGCCTTCGTTCCCGTGTAGGTTGGCGGATGTTCGAGGACCCCGCGGGGAGGGGTCCCAACGGGAGGCCCCGGGGGGAATCATGGGACTGTTCACCACTGCCGCGCAGCTGAGGCCGATCCCCCGGTCCACCCGGTTCGTCAACGGCTCCGTCTCCTTCTGGTTCCGTGACATCGGGCTTCCCGAGCGCCGGGACCCGCTGCCGGGCACCGCGGACTACGACGTCTGCATCGTCGGCGCCGGGTACACGGGGCTGTGGACCGCCTACTACCTCAAGAAGGCGCAGCCCGATCTGCGCATCGCGATCGTCGAGCGCGAGTTCGCCGGCTTCGGCGCCTCCGGCCGTAACGGAGGGTGGCTGTCGGCCGAGTTCGCGGGCTCCCGCGAGCGCTACGCGCAGTCACACGGCAAGAGCGCGTTCATCGCCCTGCAACGCGCCATGATGAGCACCGTCGACGAGGTCATCTCCGCCACCGCCGCCGAGGGCATCGACGCCGACATCGTCAAGGGCGGCATGCGCCTGGTCGCCACCAACGCCGCCCAGCGCGACCGGCTGGCCGAGGACATCGAGTACCTCCAGGAGTGGGGGTACTGGCCCGACGACATCCACATGCTCCCCGAGGGGCACACCCCCTCCCTGGCCATCGCCGACGCGGTCGCCTGCGCCTACTCCCCGCACGCCGCGCGCGTGCAGCCCGCCAAGCTGGTCACCGGCCTGGCCCGGGCGGTCGAGGCGCTGGGCGTGACCATCTTCGAGGGCACCGCGGTGGAGGAGATCCGCCCCCGCCGGGGCGCGGCCCGCCCGGCCGTGGTCACCGACCACGGCACCGTCTACGCCGACCACGTCGTCCGCGCCACCGAGGGCTTCACCTCCACCCTGCGCGGCCAGCGCCGCGAGTGGCTGCCGATGAACTCCTCGATGATCGTCACCGAGCCCGTTCCCGCGCAGGTCTGGGAGAAGATCGGCTGGGAGGGCCGCGACGTCCTGGGCGACACCGCCCACGCCTACGTCTACGCCCAGCGCACCGCCGACGACCGCATCGCCATCGGCGGCCGCGGCGTGCCCTACCGCTTCGGCTCGGCCCAGGACAAGGACGGCGCCACCCAGCCCCAGGCCATCGCCGAGCTGTGGCGCGCGCTCACCCGCATGTTCCCGGACGTGGCCGAGGTCCCCGTCGAGCACGCCTGGTCCGGCGTCCTGGGAGTGCCCCGCGACTGGTGCCCCAGCGTCCACATGGACACCGAGACCGGCATCGGCTGGGCCGGCGGCTACGTCGGCAGCGGCGTGGCCACCAGCAACCTGGCCGGCCGCACCCTGCGCGACCTCATCCTGGGCCGCGACACCGAGCTCACCCGCCTGCCCTGGGTGGGCCACCAGGTCCGCGGCTGGGAGCCCGAGCCGCTGCGCTGGGTCGGCACCCAGGTCATCTACGGCCTCTACCGCACCGCCGACCGCCGCGAGTCCAAGACCCCGGACGAGAAGGCCCACACCTCCCGCCTCGCCGACATCGCCACCCGCATCGCCGGCCGCTGACCGGACTCCGCCCGCCCGGGCCGGTGTGAGCGTGCTCGCACCGGCCCTCCTCCGATCCGGCTTGCATAAATTTGCAGCAGTGTGCATGATAGTTCAGTCATCGAGAGCGAGGGGAGCACCATGGGTTACAACGCGGCGGTCGCCGGGGCCAGTGGATACGCCGGAGGCGAGGTGCTCCGCCTGCTCATCGACCACCCCGACATCGAGATCGGCGCCGTCACCGCCGCCAGGAACGCCGGGACCCCCCTCATCCAACACCAGCCGCACCTGCTCCCGCTGGCGGACCGCGTCCTCGCCCCCACCGACGTCGACTCCCTGCGCGGCCACGACCTCGTGTTCCTGGCCCTGCCGCACGGCCAGTCCGCCGAGATCGCCCGGCAGCTCGGCGAGGACGTCCTCGTCATCGACTGCGGCGCCGACTTCCGGCTCGTGGACTCCTCCTCCTGGGAACGCTTCTACGGCACCCCCCACGTCGGCACCTGGCCCTACGGCCTGCCCGAGCTCCCCGGCCAGCGCGAACGCCTCACCGGTGCCAGGCGCGTCGCCGTCCCCGGCTGCCACGTCACCGTCGCCACCCTCGCGCTCTTCCCCGGCCTGGCCGAGCAGCTCGTCGAACCCGACCTCACCGTCGTCGCCGTCACCGGCACCTCCGGCGCCGGCAAGGCCCCCAAGCCCAACCTCGTCGGCAGCGAGGTCATGGGCGCCCTCACCCCCTACGGCGTCGGCGGCGTCCACCGCCACAACCCCGAGATCGTCCAGAACCTCACCGCGGTCACCGGCGAACCCGTCAAGCTGTCCTTCACCCCGGTCCTGGCCCCCCTGCCCCGCGGCATCCTCGCCACCTGCACCGCCCCCCTCAAGCCCGGCGTCACCGCCGACCAGGTCCGCGCCGCCTACGCGACCACCTACGCCGACGAGCCCTTCGTCCACCTCCTGCCCGAGGGGACCTGGCCCAGCACCGCCATGACGCTCGCCGCCAACACCACCCTCGTCCAGGTCACCGTCGACCCCGAGGCCGGCCGCATGGTCGCCGTCGCCGCCCTGGACAACCTCACCAAGGGCACCGCGGGCGGCGCGATCCAGAGCGCCAACCTCGCCCTGGGCCTGCCCGAGACCACCGGCCTCCCGCTCGCCGCCGTGGCCCCCTGACCACCGGAAATCCGGAAAGGCACAACGTGAGCGTCACCGCACCCCTGGGCTTTCGGGCCGCGGGCGTCAGCGCGGGCATCACCGGCACCGACGTGCGCGACGTCGCCGTCCTCGTCAACGACGGCCCCTCCCGGGCCGCCGGGGCGGTCTTCGGCACCGGCGCCGACCGCTCGGCGCCCGCCCTGTGGTCCCGCCAGGTCCTGGCCGGCGGCCGCGTCCGCGCCGCCGTCGTCCACTCCGGCCACGCCAACGTCGACACCGTCCCGCTCGGCTTCCAGGACGTCCACGCCCTGGCCGAGCACACCGCGAACGCCGTCGACGACTCCGCCGCCGAGATCGCCCTGTGCGCCGCCGGCCCCGTCGGCACCCGCCCGCCCCTGGACCGCCTCACCGCCGGGGTCACCGCCGCCGTCGCCGAACTCTCCCGCTCCGGCGGGCTGACCGCCGCCGACGCCGTCCGCACCACCGACACCGTCGTCAAGATCGTCTTCCGGCGCGGGGACGGCTACACCGTCGGCGCCATGGCCAAGGGCCCCGACCCGTCCCTGTCCAGCGGTCTGTACATCGTCACCACCGACGCCGACCTGCCCGCCGACCGCTGCCGCGCCCTCATCGCCGACGCCGCCGCCAAGACCCTGCCGCCGCTCACCGGCCCGGCCGACACCGCCCTGCTCATGGCCAGCGGAGCCGCCGGCACCACCCCCGACGAGGAGGCCTTCGCGGCCCTGCTCGCCGACGTGTGCGCGGACCTGGCCGCCCAGATCGACGCCGACCCCGCCACCACGGAGCACGAGAACCGGACATGATCTCCCGATCCACCGACAGCACCGCCACCGGCGACGACCGGGCCCAGGCCATCGACAAGGCCGCCAACCTCATCGAGGCGCTGCCCTGGCTGTCCCGCTTCCACGGCCGCACCGTCGTCGTCAAGTACGGCGGCAACGCCATGATCAGCGAGGAACTGCGCGTCCGCTTCGCCGAATCGGTCGTCTTCCTCTACTACGCCGGACTGCGCCCCGTCGTCGTCCACGGCGGCGGACCCCAGATCAGCGCCATGCTCGACCGCTCCGGCGTGGAGTCCACCTTCACCGCCGGGCTGCGCGTCACCACCGACGAGGCCATGGACATCGTCCGCATGGTCCTCACCGGCCAGGTCAACCGCGAGATCGTCGGCCTGATCAACCGGCACGGCCCCTTCGCCGTCGGCATGTCCGGCGAGGACGCCAACCTGCTGGTCGCCGAACGCAAGAGCGTCCGGGTGGACGGCGAGACCGTCGACATCGGCCGCGTCGGCGAGGTCACCGAGGTCAACGCCGGCGCCGTCGCCGCCCTGCTGGCCGACGGCCGCATCCCGGTGATCTCCAGCGTCGCCCGCGCCGACGACGGCGGCGTCTACAACGTCAACGCCGACACCGCCGCCTCCGAGCTCGCCGTCGCCCTGGGCGCAAGCAAGCTCATCATGCTCACCGACGTCGAAGGCCTCTACGCCGACTACCCGGCCAACACCGAGCTGATCAGCCGCCTCAACGTCGACGAGCTCAAGGCCCTGCTGCCCACGCTCTCCGCCGGCATGCTCCCCAAGATGGAGGCCTGCCTCACCGCCGTCCGGGGCGGCGTCCCCCAGGCCCACATCATCGACGGCCGCGTCCCGCACTCCCTCCTCCTGGAGGTCTTCACCGACCAGGGCGTCGGCACGATGGTCGCCGACGAGGAACTGGAGGCGGCCCTGCTCGCCGGCGACCGCCCGCGCCCCTGGCGCCCCCACGACATCCGCACCGACGACACCGACGGAGGCAGGCCATGACCGGCTCCGAACTGCGCGAACGCTTCTCCGCCTCGCTCATGCCCAACTACGGCGTCCCGCCGATCGCCCTCACCCTGGGCCGCGGCTGCGAGGTCTACGACGCCGACGGGCGCCAGTACCTCGACCTCATCGCGGGCATCGCCGTCTCCTCCCTGGGGCACGGCCACCCCGCCCTGGTCAAGGCCGTCGCCCACCAGGCGGCCACCCTCGCCCACACCAGCAACCTCTACATCAACGAACGCGAGATCGAGCTGGCCGAGCGGCTCGTCTCCCTGCTCGGCGGCGACGCCAAGGTCTTCTTCGCCAACTCCGGCACCGAGGCCAACGAGGCCGCCCTCAAGGTGGTCAAGCGCGCCGCCGGACCGGGCCGCCACTACTTCGTCGCCGCCGGCAGGGGCTTCCACGGCCGCACCTCCGGCTCCCTCGCCCTGACCGGCAAGGACTCCATCCGCGAGCCCTTCGGGCCGTTCGGCATGGACGTGCGCTTCGTCCCCCACGGCGACCTCGACGCCCTGCGCGAGGCCGTCGACACCGGCTGCACCGCCGTGTTCGTCGAACCCACCCAGGGCGAGGCCGGGGTCGTCCCCGCCCCCGAGGGCTACCTCGCCGGGGTCCGCGAGATCTGCGACGCCACCGGCGCCGCCTTCGTCCTGGACGAGATCCAGAGCGGCATCGGCCGCACCGGCGCCTGGTTCGCCCACCAGGAGGCCGGGGTGCGCCCCGACGTCCTCACCCTCGCCAAGGGGCTGGGCGGCGGCCTGCCCATCGGCGCCTGCGTCGGGTTCGGCCGCTACGCCGACGCCCTCCAGAAGGGCGACCACGGCTCCACCTTCGGCGGCAACCCCATCGCCTGCGCCGCGGCCCTGGCCGTCCTGGACACCATCGAGAAGGAGGGCCTGCTCGCGCACACCGCCGTCATGGGCGACCTGCTCGCCGAGCAGCTCGACGCGATCGACCACCCCCTGCTGGCCGGACAGCGCGGCTCGGGCCTGTGGCGGGCGCTGGCCCTGACCGGGCCGTACGCCGCCCACGTCCAGGAGCAGGCCGCCGTCCGCGGATTCCTCGTCAACGCCGTCGCCCCCGACGTCATCCGGCTCGCCCCGCCGCTGGTCATCACCCCCGAGCAGATCGGGGTGTTCATCGAGGCCCTGCCCACCGTCCTGGACGCCGCAGAGGCGGCCGCCGCCAAGGAGAAGCAGTCATGACCCGCCACTTCCTGCGCGACGACGACCTGAGCCGGGCCGAGCAGGCCCGGGTCCTCGACCTCGCCGACGCCATGAAGAAGGACCGCTTCGCCCAGCGGCCCCTGGCCGGGCCGCGCACCGTCGCCCTCCTCTTCGACAAGCCCTCGACCCGTACCCGCCTGTCCTTCAGCGTCGGCGTCGCCGACCTCGGCGGCACCCCGCTGGTCCTGGACTCGGGCAGCACCCAGATGGGCCGCGGCGAACCCCTCGCCGACACCGCCCGCGTCCTGGAGCGCCAGGTCGCCGCCGTCGTCTGGCGCACCTTCGCCCAGGCCGACCTGGAGACCCTGGCCGCCGACATCACCGTCCCGGTGGTCAACGCCCTCACCGACGAGTTCCACCCCTGCCAGATCCTCGCCGACCTCCAGACGGTCCGCGAGCACAAGGGCACCCTGGCCGGGCTCACCCTCGCCTACCTCGGCGACGGCGCCAACAACATGTCCCACTCCTACCTGCTGGGCGGCGCCACCGCCGGACTCCACGTCCGCATCGGCGCCCCCGACGGCTACCACCCCGACCCCGGGGTCCTGGCCCGGGCCGCCGAGATCGCCCGCACCACCGGGGGCTCGGTCGCCGTCACCACCGACCCCCGCGAGGCCGCCGCCGGGGCCGACGTCGTCGCCACCGACACCTGGGTGTCCATGGGCCAGGAGGCCGAGGCCGCCGACCGCGAGGCCCCCTTCCGCCCCTACATCGTCGACGAGGACCTCATGTCCGCCGCCGACCCCGCCGCGATCGCCCTGCACTGCCTGCCCGCCTACCGTGGGAAGGAGATCTCGGCCGGGGTCATCGACGGGCCCCAGAGCGTCGTCTGGGACGAGGCCGAGAACCGACGCCACGCGCAGAAGGCCCTGCTGGCCTTCCTGCTGGAGCGCACCGACGCCGAAGGGGACGTTCGACGATGACCGTTGACGGGGGCGCCACCGCACCGATGACCAAGGCGGCGCGGCACGCCCGCATCACCGAGGTCCTCACCCGCGAGGACATCCGCTCCCAGGGCGAGCTGGCCAAACGGCTCGCCGAGACGGGCGTCCAGGTCACCCAGGCCACCCTCTCCCGGGACCTGGACGAGCTCGGCGCGGTCAAGCTCCGCACCGCCGCCGGGCACCTGGCCTACGTCCTGCCGGGGGAGGGCGGCGAACGCCTCCAGCGCACCCGCCCCGACACCCTCGACCTGTCCCAGGCCTCCGGCGCCCGACTCACCCGGCTGGCCGAGGACCTGCTGGTGTCGGCGGAGGCGTCCGCCAACATGGTCATCGTCCGCACCCCGCCGGGCGCCGCGCAGTTCCTGGCCTCGGCCATCGACCACACCGACTTCCACGCCATCCTGGGGACGATCGCCGGAGACGACACCATCCTGGTCATCTCCCGCGACCCCCAGGGCGGCGAGGACCTGGCCGCCGCCCTGCTGCGGCTGGCCGACCGCAGGCCCTAGCGGCGCCCGCGCGCCGCCACCGGCGGCCCGCGGGCCGCATCCGAATCCAGAGGAGAACGACACCATGGCCGACCAGCCCGAGGCGCTGCGCCTGTGGGGAGGCCGCTTCGAGGGCGGACCGGACCAGGCCCTGGCCCGGCTGTCACTGAGCACCCACTTCGACTGGCGGCTGGCCCGCCACGACATCGCCGGATCGCGCGCCCACGCCCGGGCGCTGCACCGCGCCGGACTGCTCACCGCAGACGAGCTCGACCGCATGATCGCCGGCCTGGACCGGCTGGAGGCCGACGTCGCCTCGGGCGCCTTCACCCCCGTCCTGGAGGACGAGGACGTGCACACCGCCCTGGAGCGCGGCTTCATCGAGCGGGTCGGCGCCGAACTGGGCGGCCGCCTGCGCGCCGGCCGCTCCCGCAACGACCAGATCGCCACCCTGGTCCGCATGTACCTGCGCGAGGAGGCCCGGGCGATCGCCGCCGGGCTGCTGGAACTGGTCACCGCCCTGGCCGACCAGGCCGCCGCCCACCCCGGCGCCGCCATGCCCGGCCGCACCCACCTGCAGCACGCCCAGCCGGTCCTGCTCGCCCACCACCTCATGGCGCACGCCTGGCCGCTGGTCCGCGACATCGAGCGCCTGCGCGACTGGGACCGCCGCGCCGCCGTGTCCGCCTACGGCTCCGGCGCGCTGGCCGGGTCCTCCCTGGGCCTGGACCCCGAGGCCGTCGCCGCCGAACTGGGCTTCCCCGCCTCGGTGGAGAACTCCATCGACGGCACCGCCTCCCGCGACGTCGTCGCCGAGTTCGCGTTCGTCACCGCCATGATCGGCGTGGACCTGTCCCGCCTGTCGGAGGAGGTCATCCTCTGGGCGACCAAGGAGTTCTCCTTCGTCACCCTCGACGACGCCTTCTCCACCGGGTCGTCGATCATGCCCCAGAAGAAGAACCCCGACGTGGCCGAGCTGGCCCGCGGCAAGGCCGGCCGCCTCATCGGCGACCTCGCCGGGCTGCTCGCGACCCTCAAGGGCCTGCCGCTCGCCTACAACCGCGACCTCCAGGAGGACAAGGAGCCGGTGTTCGACGCCGTCGACACCCTCCACCTGCTGCTGCCCGCGATGACCGGCATGGTCGCGACCCTGGCCTTCCACACCGACCGCATGGCCGAGCTGGCCCCGCAGGGCTTCTCGCTGGCCACCGACATCGCCGAGTGGCTGGTCCGCGAGCGGGTGCCGTTCCGCGACGCCCACGAGATCGCCGGGACCTGCGTGCGGGTGTGCGAGGAACGCGGCATCGACCTGCCCGACCTGTCCGACGAGGACTTCGCCGCGATCTCCCCGCACCTGACCCCCGCGGTCCGCGAGGTGCTGGCGGTGGAGGGCTCCCTGGCCTCGCGCTCGGGCCGGGGCGGCACCGCGCCCGTCCGCGTCGCCGAGCAGCTCGACCGGCTGCGCGCCGCCGTCGACGAGAACCGCAAGGCCTTCTCCTAGACCTCTCCCCGGATCTTCCCCAGGCCTTCTCCGAGGTCGTTTTCACAGGTCGACATGGCAGGGCGTCCCGAGACACCGGGACGCCCTGCGGTGCTTTCCGCTCCCGGCACGGGACGGGCGCCGCGGCCGCTCCCGCGCGCCGATCGTGCGGCGGGCGCCCGGACCCGGGCGTATTTCGCCGTTTCCCCGGCGACCCGACCCGCGGTGCGATAGCTTCCAAAGACTGCGGGTGCCGCTGAGTGCTCTCCCCTTTGCACACGGTGACGATCCGCGTCGGAGCCACACCGACCGGTGCCCGCGATCAGTCCGCTGGAGGAGCGCAATGGGAAGACCGGGAGGCCAACGCCGAGGCATCCGGGCTCAGCTCAACAAGATCGTGCTGATCCCGAGCATCACCTTCCTGGCCCTGTTCGTCCTGCTCAGCATGGCGACACTGGCCCAGGCCGTCTCGCTGCGCTCGGCGGTGACCGAGGGCCGGGCGGGCATCCACCTGGTCACCGCGCTCACCCGCCTCCAGGAGGAGCGCCGCCTGGCCGCCGAACACCTGGCCGCCCCCGGGGCCGAGAGCCGGCAGGACCTGGCCGACCGCGCCCGCCTCACCGACGAGGCCGTCGCCACCGTCCGCGACCTCGACGGCTCCCTCGGCGACCGGGACGACCCCGCCACCCCCGCCCGCACCGAGGAGCTCCTGGCCTCCTTCGACGCCGTCGCCGCGGCCCGCACCGCCGCCCTGGACGACCCCCCGGCCGCCGCCGACGACACCCTGGAGACCTACACCTCGGCGATCCACCAGGGCATCCGCGTGTACTCCGGCACCATCCGCTCCCTGGACGACGGCCGCGCCTCCGCCGAGGCCGCCGCCACCACCGACCTGCTCTGGGCCCAGGAGTCCTTCAGCCACGCCGACGCCCTGGTCGCCGCCGTCGCCGCCCGCGGCGAGCTCACCCGCGACGACCAGACCCGGATCACCGCCCTGCTCCACGACGCCCGCATGCGCCTGGACACCGTCCACCCCGGCGACGATCGCCTGGAGCGCACCCCCGCCGCCGTCACCGAGAGCGGCGAATGGCTCCGCCTGCTGGAGATCGGCGGCGCCATCGGCACCCACGAGGCCCCCACCTCCCTCGACCCGATCACCGCCGAGATCGTCCGCGACACCTCCCCGCCCGCCGGGCTCGCCGATTGGCGGGCCGCGGCCGACCGGGTCAACGCCGAACTCGGCGACCTCACCGGGAACCGGGCCGGCGACGTGGTCACCGCCACCGAGGCCGCCAGCACCTGGATGCTTAGCCTGTCCCTGGGCGGCGGCATCACCTCCCTGTTCGCGGGCACCGTCGCCTACGGCGTGGCCGCCCGCTCCGCCGGGCGCCTCACCCACCGGCTGGCCCGGCTGCGCGCCGAGACCCTGGGCATCGCCCGCGTCGACCTGCCCCGCATCGTGCGCCGCCTGGAGGCCGGGGAGAGCGTCGACCCCGACGCCGAGATCAAGCAGCTCGACCACGGCGACGACGAGGTCGGCCAGGTCGCCGACGCGTTCAACATCGCCCAGCGCACCGCCGTCGCCGCCACCGTCAAACAGGCCCAGCTGCGCTCGGGCGTCAACCGGGTGTTCCTGGGCATCGCCCACCGCAACCAGTCCCTGGTACAGCGCCAGCTCCAGCTGCTGGACCGGATCGAACGCGAAGAGGACGACCCCGACCTGCTGGAGAGCATCTTCCGGCTCGACCACCTGGCCACCCGCGGCCGCCGCCACGCCGAGAACCTCATCATCCTCGGCGGCTCCCGGCCCGGGCGGCGCTGGCGACAGCCCATCCCGCTGATCGACATCCTGCGGGCCGCCGTCTCCGAGACCGAGGAGTACGCCCGGGTCCACGTCACCGCCGTGCCCGAGCTGTCCCTGACCGGGGCCGCCGTCGCCGACGTCATCCACCTGCTCGCCGAACTGGTGGAGAACGCCACCGCCTACTCGCCCCCGCACACCGACGTCACCATCTCGGCCGAACCCGTGCCCAAGGGCGTGGCCGTCGAGATCGAGGACCGCGGCCTGGGCATCACCGAGGACGCCCTGGCCCGCGCCAACACCACCCTGAGCGAGGCGCCAGAGTTCGACGTCATGGCGCCGGGCACCGACGCCCGCCTGGGCCTGTTCGTCGTCGCCCGCCTGGCCGTCAAACACGACGTCCAGGTGGAGCTGCGGCCCTCGCCCTACGGCGGTACCCGCGCGGTCGTGCTCATCCCCGGAGCGCTGTTCACCTCCGCCGGGGCGGTGCCCGACCGCCCCCGGTCCACCGCCCGCCGCGTTCCGCGCACCCCGGGCCACGACGGCGCCGACACCGGGACCGCGGTCGGCATCCTGGTCACCACCGACGACGCCCCCGCGCCCCGGCCCCTGCTGCGCCCGGTGCCCCCGCCCCAGGAGCACGACGGCGACCCCGGACACCGCGCCCCGCTGCTGCGCAGCGTTCCCGACCTGCGGCCCGCGCAGGAGGCGCCGGCCATCGCCGCGCCCCCGGCCGACCCCGATCGAGGCGGTACCGGACCGGACGGTCCCTCCCGCACCGACGACCGTGTGGAGGTCGCCGGAGACCGTCCCGGCCTGCCCCGACGCCGGCGGCAGGCCAACCTCGCCCCCCAGCTCAGACGCTCGCCCGCACCGGGACCGGGGGAGGAGACGGCCGAGCCGTCCAACGCCCGCAGCCCCGAACAGGCCCGCCGGATGATGGACGCCTTCAGCGCCGGGACCCGCCGGGGCCGCGCGGCGGAGGCCGACGGGGACGGGCGGCAGTACGACAGCAATGTCGGTGGCAGTACCGACGACCACACGGGAGAGAACGACTGAGATGGTGGGCAAGAGCAACGCCGCGGACAACCTCGACTGGCTCCTGGACGACCTGGCCGACCGGGTCGTCGGGGCCGCGCACGCGATCGTGCTGTCGGCCGACGGACTCCTCCTGGGCCGCTCCCGGGACCTGCCGCCCGAGGACGCCGAGCACCTGTCGGCCCTGGCCTCCGCCTTCCAGAGCCTGGCCCGCGGCACCGGCCGGCACTTCGGCGGCGGCGACGTCCGCCAGACGGTGGTGGAGATGGAGCGCTCCTACCTCTTCGTCACCGCCGCCGGCTCCGGGGCCTGCCTGGCGGTGCTGGCCGCCGAGGACGCCGACGTGGGCCTGGTCGCCTACGAGATGAACCTGCGGGTCAAACGGGTGGGCCAGTTCCTCACCGCCGCGCCCCGCCGCCCCGGGGAACTCACCGCCACCGGGGGTGCCGGCTCATGACCCCGCAGGAGGAACGACGGGGCCGGACCTCCCGGCGCCCCGCCATGCCCTGGCACCCCGGGCGCGGGCACCCCACCTCGGAGGGGCCGTCCGCGGGCGTATCGCCCGGCGCCGCCCCCGAGGGCGCCCTGGTCCGCCCCTACACGCTGACCCGCGGCCGTGTCCGGCCCAGCGCCATGGGCCCCCGGCTGGACCTCATCACCATCGTGGTGGCCGCCCGCGACCGGCGCGACCGGCCGCTGGAACCGGAGTGCCGGGCCATCCTCGAACTGTGTCGCAGGCCCATCTCGGTGGCGGAGGTCTCCGCCCGACTCGACATCCCCCTCACCGTGGTCAGGGTGCTGCTGGGCGACCTGCTCGCCGACGGCGACATCCGCACCCGGGCGGCGACGCCCATGTCCCGACTCCCCGAGAAGAAAGTGTTGCAGGCGGTACTCGATGGCATCCGCAGACTCTGAGACCAGGCCGGGGGAGACCGAGGCGATCCCCCAGGCGGTCAAGATCATCATCGCCGGCGGCTTCGGCGCCGGGAAGACCACCATGGTGGCCTCGGTCAGCGAGATCACCCCGCTGAGCACGGAGGAGGTGATGACCGAGGCCAGCTACGGGATCGACGACCTCGGGGGAGTGGAGGACAAGACCACCACCACCGTCGCCCTGGACTTCGGCCGCATCACCGTCAACTCCGACGTCGTCCTCTACCTCTTCGGCACCCCCGGGCAGAACCGCTTCTGGTTCATGTGGGACGAGCTCGCCGAGGGCGCCCTGGGCGCGGTGGTCCTGGCCGACACCCGCCGCCTGGAGACCTGCTTCCACGCGGTGGACTTCTTCGAGCGCCGCGGGGTGCCCTTCGTGGTGGCGGTCAACCGGTTCGAGGGCGCCGAGGACTACGACACCGAGGAGGTGCGCCGGGCCCTGGACGTGGACGCCGCGGTGCCCATCGTCCTGGCCGACGCCCGGGACCGCGCCTCCTGCCGGGACGTGCTGGTCGCCCTGGTCACCCACGTCATCCACGGCCGCAGCCCGGCCCTGAGCGGGTGAGCCCGCCGGGGTGGTACCCCGCCCCACCGGTGGGGGAGCGATCCGGTGTACGTTCGGGAGACACGCCCGTGGATATGCCCTGGAACGCTACAATGGCGCGTCAGTGACAACGCTCCGACCGGGCATCCCGTCCGCCTCTCATCCTGAATCCTGGTATGCGAAACTCTGATCGACTTCCCCCACGCGAACTGCCCAAGCGCAGGTCCGGCCGCCACCGGAACCCGCTGTCCTTCGACGACTGGTTCGGGACCCCGACCCTGATCATGGCGGTCCCGGGCACGGCCGAGCAGGCCAGGGGTGTCGACGGCGAGTCCATCGGTGCCCGGATGGCCGACCTGGTGCGCGCCTACCGGCCCGAGGTGACGATCCGCCACGGGCACCTCGAAGGTGAGGAGGACACCCTCGCCGAGGCGCTGGCCGGCCTGCAGGGCGACGGCGAGCGTCCGCTGACCGGCGTGGTCGTTCCGCTGGTCACCGCCCCGCACGCCGGGGTCTCGGCGACCATCGACGCCGCCGTGCGCGCCTCCGGCGCCGACGTGCGCGTCAGCGAGGGCCTGGGCCCGCACCCGATGCTCGCCGAGGTGCTGCACCTGCGGCTGGCCGAGAGCGGTTACGTGCGCGCCGACCGCATGCGCCTGATCAGCGTCGTGGCCCGTGACACCGGCATGGCCGACGGCGTCGTGGTGGGCGCGGTCGGCGGCGAGGCCGCCGTGGCCGCGGCCGGGGTGACCGCGGTCCTGCTGGCCGCCCGCCTGGGGCTGACCGTGCTGCCCGCCGACCTGGAGAACGAGGCGGCCCTGGAGCTGGCCATCGCCCAGCTGCGCCAGGGCGGCTGCCGCCGCCCGGTCATCGCCCCCAGCGCCCTGGGCCCGGAGCTGCACGCGGACCTGTCGGCCACGGCGGAGCGGTTCGGCGCGCGCCTGGGCACGTCGCTGGGCGCCGACGGCCTGCTCGGCAAGATCGCCGCGCTGCGCTACGCCGAGATCCTCAACTCGCTGGGCGTCGAGCAGCCGCCGACCGCCGACCAGCTGCCCGCCCCGGTCGGCTCGCGCCACCGCCCGGAGGCCTGATCGCGGCGACACGCCGTGGGATGAAGCGTGTTCGGGGGGCCGTCCGCTGTCGCGGGCGGCCCCTTCGGTGTTCACAGGGGCCTCGACCTGGCGGTTCGGAGGTGTCCGGGACGGTCATCGGGGGCCCTCCGTATCTCCGAAGGCAACTCGTAGTAATCGTTTGACAACGTTCCGCCATGATTTTTCGATAGCCTCGGCACGACCGAAAGCCGCCGAGGCCACCGGGCCCGGCACCCGCACAGGCTGGAGGGGCCATGCGCAGAACCCGGGTCAAAGCATCCACGATCCGTGGACAGCTCAACCGCATCGTGCTCGTTCCGAGCCTGTGCTTCCTGGCCCTGTGGCTGATCGTCGCCGCAGTCGGCACCGTCCAGGCCGTCCGGCTCATGGGCGCCGTCGCCCAGGCCCGCGAAGGCACCGAGGTCTTCTCCGCCGCCGTCCTCGAACTGCGCGCCGAACGCCGCCTGGGCCTGGTGCACCTGGGCCGCCTCGAAGCCGGGGACACCGTCGACACCGACGCCCTGCGCGAGCAGCGCGACCGCACCGACACCGCCGTCGCCGCCGCCGTCGGCCTGGCCGGGCAGCTCGAAGCCACCCGCGACGACGAGGTCCACCGCAGCGCCGAGGCGTTCATCGAGGCCGCCGACACCCTGCCCGCCCTGCGCACCGCCCTGGACGACGGCTCCGCCGTCCAGGAACAGATCCTCGTCGGCTACGCGCGGGTCCTCGACGACGCCACCGCCGTCACCACCGCCCTGGTGCACACCACCGACGGCGGGGAGAACCTCACCGACGCCGTCCTCACCAGCGAACTCCTCGGCGCCGCCGACGAATACTCCACCGCCGACGCCCTCCTGGCCGGGGTCGCCGCCCGCGGCGCCATGGGCTACGAGGAGACCGCCCACTTCACCTACCTCACCGCCTCCTACCGCGACACCCTGTCCGGGGCCGCCCCCCTGCTCTCCGCGACCGTGGCCGGCCACCACGAGTCGATGGCCGCCGACCCGGCCTGGACCCGCGCCGAGGACCTCAGCCGCGGCGTCGTCACCCGCCCGCCGGTGACCGCCGCCGACGACCCCGCACAGGCCGCGTCGCCGGAGTGGAACACCGCCATCGACGTCGACGCCGCCGACTGGGACGAATCCTCCGGCGCCTCCGTCGCCCTGCTTGACCGGGTGGCCCGCGCCCAGGCCGACCGGACCGTCGACCTGGCCTGGAGCGCCGCCCTCACCCAGGTGTCCCTCGGGATGGGCGCCGCCGTGGTCTTCCTGGCCGGCGGCGCCCTCGCCCTGGCCACCGTCGGCCGCTCCTCCCGGCGCCTCACCGACCGGCTCGCCCTGCTGCGCGAACGCGTCATGGAACGCGACGACGACCTGCCCGACATCGTCGACCGGGCCCAGCGCGGGGACCGGGTGGACGCCCACGAGGAGCTGCCGCCGCTGGACGAGTTCGGCGACGACGAGATCGGCCAGGTCGCCGAGGCGTTCGACAGCGCCCAGCTCACCGCCGTCGAGGCGGCCGTGCGCCAGGCCGAGATCCGCCGCGGCGCCAACAAGGCGTTCCTGGGCATCGCCTTCCGCAACCAGAACCTCGTCCAGCGCCAACTGCGGCTGCTCGACGAGATCGAATACGACGAACAGGACCCCGAGGCCCTCGGCAGGCTGTTCCGGCTCGACCACCTCACCACCCGGGCCCGCCGCTACGCCGACAACCTCATCATCCTCGGCGGCGGCCAGTCCGCCCGCCGCTGGCGCCAGCCGCGCCCCCTCGTGGACGTGCTGCGCGCCGCCATCGCCGAGACCGAGGACTTCGAACGCGTCCGGCTCACCTCGGCGCCCCGCCTGCTCATGCACGGCCAGGCCGTCGCCGACATCGTGCACCTGCTGGCGGAGCTGATCGAGAACGCCACCCAGTTCTCCCCGGCGGGCACCCCGGTGGACGTGGGCTGCGGCCCCTGCCCGGAGGGACTCCTGGTGGAGGTCGAGGACCGCGGCCTGGGCATGTCCGAGCACGGCTACGAGCAGGCCCGCCGCACCCTGGCGCGGCCGCCGGAGTTCGACGTCATGGCACTGCCCGACGACCCCCGGCTCGGCCTGTTCGTGGTGGCCCGCCTGGCCGAACGCCACGGCGTGCGCGTTTGGCTGGAGCCCTCGCCCTACGGGGGAACCCGAGCGATCACGCTCATCCCCAAGGCCCTGCTGGAACCCGCCGACGCCCCGGCCGCGGCGGGCCCCCGCGGCGTGGTCCCGCCCGCCGCCGCCCCCCAGGGCGACGTCCGCCGCGCCTTCGGCCTGCTGGAGCCCCAGCCCACCGCCGCGGGCGCGTGCCCCGAGCGCGAACCGGAACGCTGGACCGACCCCGACACCACCGACGACCTCGTCGAACTCGACCCCCGCACCGACGACCCCGTCCAGGCCGCCGGCCCCCGGGCCTCCCACGCCGACGGCCCGGGTCGGCCGGGCCCCCACCGCGCCCAGGGCACCGGTCCACAGATCGCTTTCGGAGATGGTTCCGATGCGGCGGGCCCGCATCCCGAGCACGTCCGGACCACCGGCCCGCAGCCCGCCTTCGGGGATTCGGGCCCCCACCGCGCCCAGGGCACCGGTCCACAGATCGCTTTCGGAGATGTGGGGCCGCACTCCGATCCGGTTCGGGTAACCGGTCCGCGGACATCCGGCGCCGGCAGCCCCGCGGATTCGGGTCCGCACCGTGTCCAGGGCAGCGGCCCGCAGCCGCCGGTCGATCCCCACTCCCCGGGGGAGGAACTCCGGTACGGGCAGCAGCCGGTCGACGTCTCGGGCGAGATCGACCTGTTCGCGGAACCGCCCGTCTTCGAGGACGCGCCCACCGGCGAGCGGCCGCGGCCGCGGCACTCCGCCCCGGCCCCGCCCGCCGGGCCCCGGCCGGGCCCCGACCAGTCGTGGGACGTGCGCTGGGGGAACACCGGTCCCCAGGAGGTACTCGGCGACGCCCGTCGGCGTCCCGATTCCTTCCCCGCCGCCGCCCCCCGGCCGTCCGGCCACCCGGGGGAGCCCACCGAACCCCTGCCCCACCTGACGGCGGAGCACCGACGGCCCGACCCCGCCGCACCGCGCCCGGGCGGCGCGCACGAGGGCGGCCGCACCCCGCACCGCCGCGACCTGCCTCCCGGGTTCACCGGGCCGCGGCCCGTCGCCCCCGACCACGGCCGCCCGCCCGGCCCCGCCGGGCCGTGGGCGGAGGGGGCGCCGAGCGCGCCCTTCCCGACCCCGGACGGGCCGCCCGCCGGCGAGCACCCCCGCGGCGTCCCCGACGAGCGGGCCGCGGGCCCCCGCCGCTCCCGGCGGTCCCCCGACGGGCCCCCGGAGCCGGAGCGGGTCCCCCTGCCCAAACGCCCCGTGCCCCGCGAGCGGGACGCCCCCCGAGTACCGGCTCCCACACCACCGGGAGGACACAGTGAGCCATGACAGACGCCGGGCCCTGGCCCGGCACGAAAAGGAGGGCGCGGACCGCGACCCCGACGACGAGAACGGCCCGGACCGGGCCGAGGAGCGGTTCCTGCGCCCGTTCGCCGTGGCCGCCGGCGACCCGGACGGAACCGGCCCGGGCCCGGGGCCGGAGACGCTCGACCTGCTCACCCTGGTGGTCGCCGCGCGCACCCCGGGGCGGCGCGAATGGCTGCGCCCCGAACGTGAGGCCATCCTCCGCCACGCCCTGAGGGCCCGCACCGTCGTCGAGCTGGCGGCCGAGGTCAACCTCCCCGTCGGCCAGGTCAGGGCCATCGCCGCCCGGATGATCGCGGACGGCTCCCTCCAGCGGTGCGGTCCCTCCCGCCCGCTGGCCCGCAAGGACATCCTGCACGCCGTCCTCGTCGGCCTGCGCTCCCTGTAGCGCCCCGCGCGGCAGGCCCCCGCCCCCGCGAGCCCGCACCCGGCGGCCCCCGCCCGTGCGCGCCCTCTCCGCGGCCCGGCGACCCCGAACGCCACCCCGGTTCCGGCCCCGCTGCACTCCCGTTTCCCCACGCTTCACACCGATATCCCCCGCCGTCCCCCGCCCCACCGGATTGGTCCGGGCGTGAGCGGGAAGGGGGAACCGGGCGGCGACGCGTGTCGGAGCGGGGTTATCCACAGGTTCCGGAACACGCTGGTCTGGGCCTCGGGCACGACCCAGCATGAAAAGGAGCCGGAAGGTCCGGGAGGGTCCCGCACCACACCGGTCGGAGGCCCCATGCCCGTCATCCGCCCGGCCGCGGCGTTCCTCGCCGCGGTGTTCATGCTCGCGCTCACGACGGCCGCCGCCGTCACCGACCTACGAGGGGGAGAGTTGGACGGCTTCAGCATCGGACATCTGCCCGCAGCGATCGACGACCGGACCTCGGTGCCCGACTTCGAGTACGAGTGGGGTGACGTCGCCTTCACCAGCAGGGTGTGGGAGCGCCCCAGGGAGGGGGGCGGCGCCGAGGTGGTGCTCCAGGTCCTGGTCCTGCGCGGGGACGCGCTCACCGACCTGGACGCGCTGCGCGCCTTCCTCGCCGAGTACCACGAACGCGACCCCGACGAGTGGGCGCTCACCCCGTTCGACAACGGCGGGGTCCCGGCCCTGCACGGCGAGACCGAGGCCTTCTGGACCCCCGGGCCGGGGGTCGCGGTGGAGGTCCGCGACGCCTTCGGGATCCTCGGCCAAGAGGAGCTGCTCGCCACCGCCCAGGGGGTCACCCCCGCCGAACCCACCGACCCCGGCTGAGGCCCGCCGCACGGCCCGGCGGCCCGACCCCGCCGTGCCCGGCTCCCACCGCCCTGCGACGGACGGCCCGGCGCCACGGGCCGGCCCCGGCCTGCCCACGGCCCGGCGGCCCGCCCCGTGCGGAACCCGTCCCGCCCCGCCCCACCGCCCTACGACGGACGGCCCGGCGCACCCGGGACGCACCCCGGCGCGCCGGGCCGTCCCGGCGTCGGTGCCGCCCCGCGGGCGGCCCCGGTCCAGCGGCTCAGCAGCCGGCCAGCACCTCGCGCAGCGCGGTCTCCTCCTCGGGGTCCACGCTCAGCTTCCAGACGTGCTTGACCTCGATCCACGCGGCCACGTACTCGCAGTGCACCGACTCCAGCGGCGGCATCCACTCGGAGGGGTCGGCGTCGCCCTTGGACCGGTTGGTCGAGGCGCTGACCGCCCACAGCTGCGGCGAGGACTCCAGGTCGTTGGCGAACCTGCCCCGCTCCTCCGTGGTCCACGCGTGGGCCCCCGAGCGCCAGCCCTCCTTCAGCGGCACCATGTGGTCGATGTCCAGGTCCGCGGGGTCGGTGAAGGTCTCGCCGTCGTAGGCGCTGTACCAGGAACCGGAGACGGCCTTGCAGTCGTCGCCCATGTCCACGCCCTCCCCGGACCGCTCCAGCACCGTCTGCCGGGTGTTGCACCCGTCCTGGCTGCTCCAGTGGGGGAACACCGCGCGGTCGTACCCGGGCGGGTCGTTCTCCTCCTCGACGGTCAACTCGTCCAGCATGGTCCGGGCCTGTTCGACGGACAGGTCCTCGGAGGGGGCGGAGGTGCCGCCGTCCTGCGGGGCGCCGCCGCCGGCCTCCTCCTGGCCCAGGTCGATGATCCCGAGCTGATACAGGACGAACGCCGCGACGACGATCGCACCGACGACGGCGGAGACGAGCCCGCCCAGCTTCGACGACGACTTCTTGTTCGACGACGACTTCTTATCGGCCATGAGGGAACTCCACGAGCTGGCGAACGGGGTGTACCGCCTGGGGGCGGCTGTACCGCCTGGGGGCGGCGTCGACCTCCAGCTTGTCGCATATCGGGGCCGGTCGGGAACACCGGGTGGCGTCACGTTCGTCTCGGCCGACCGGAACGGGGGAGGAGGTGGGGGCCGGGACGGGAGGGAGGAACGGGCCCCGGACCCATGGAACCTATGGGATCCATGGGGTCCGGGAACCTGTGGGGTCCAGAGGATCTGTGGGACACAGGGGACTCAGGAGGCGAAGACGTCGAACACGAACGACCCGGCCAGCAGCACCCCGATCCCGATGCTGTACGCCCACGCCCGTCTGCGGTCCGGCAGGTCCCGCAGCGTGCGCCACCCGTACAGCAGCACCCCGGCCGCGACCAGCGCGCCCTCCACCACGGCCGCCGCCACGGGGACCTCCCACAGGCCCAGGCCCAGCAGCGGGCCCGAACCGCCGGGCAGCAGCGGCATGTCGGGCCGGTGCACCAGCAGGTCGAGCAGCCAGTGCGAGAACACCACCCCGCCCAGCACCCACCCGGCGTCGGGCCCCCACCGCTCCCGCAGGAACACGTGCACCAGCAGCCCCACGGCCGCCGCCAGCACCACGTTCGACACCAGGGCGTGCGAGAACGGCGCCGTGATGAGCAGCGACCCGTACCCGCTCGCCCCGGGCTCGGCCGGGGCCAGGGACTCCACACCCATCGCGGCCAGCGGCGCGAACACCAGGTCGGGGACCTGGGAGGCCACCAGCAGCGCCGCCATCGGTATCCCCGGCCGCCACGCCTTGACGATTCCGGCCACTCCGAAATGTCCGGCCAACATCAGTCCGTCCCCTCTCCGCGGGTCCCCCCGCCGTCACCCGCGCCCCCGGGCCAGTCCCGGTAAGCGCGCACGAACCCCTCCACCAGCAGCGCGAAACTCTCGTCCACGTCCTCGGGCAGGCCGAACCCGCCCTGTACCTCCAGGTCCACGAACCCGTGCAGCGCGCTGCGCAGCGCCCGGATCGCGTGCACCGACCGGTCCTCGTCGATCCCGAACCCGCGCAGCACCGCCGCCAGCACCGCGACCGGATCGGTGTCGAGCTTCACCTCGGTGGCGGCGACCACCCGGGGTAGCCCCTGCAGGGCGGCGTACCGCCCGGGGTGGGCGTGGGCGTAGGCGCGGTAGGCGTCGGCGCAGGAGCGCAGCGCGTCCGCCCCGGACCGGCCCACCGCCGCCCGCTGGACGGCCTCACCGATCTCGTTCGCGGCCAGGAGCGCGATCCGGCTCCGCAGCCCGGGCAGGCCCTCGACGTGCTTGTACAGGCTGGGCACGGCGACGCCGAACCGCTTGGCCACCGCGGCCAGGGACAGCGCCTCCCAGCCCTCCTCGTCCACCAGCCGGGCCGCCTCGGCGACCACCAGCTCCGGGGTGAGCCCGACCCTAGGCACCGGCGCGCACCTGCGCGATCAGCTCCTCCAGCACCGGCACGACCAGGTCGGGGCGCTGGCTCTGGGGGTAGTGGCCGGTCTCGGGCAGCATCACCACGCGGCCGCCGACGACCGAGCCCACCCAGGCGGCCTCCGCCGCCGGGTCCTTCCAGTCGGGGTCCAGCTCCCCGCCGATCACCACGGCCCGGGCGCGCAGCCCTTCCGCCGCCAGGATCTCCTCGTTCGGTGCGTAGAGGGTCGCGCGCACGGACCGGAAGCGGTCGGCAGGACGCAGCATGGCCAGGACCCGGTCCAGCTGCTCGCGGTGCCCCCGCGGCGTGCGGCCCTTGTGCAGGCCGTCGTAGAAGGCCACCAGCAGCCGCGGGCCCCAGGGCCGCACCATCATCAGCCGCAGGGCGACCCGCATGAGCGGGCCCGGCTTCCCGGCGCGCAGGAAGGCGGCCATGGGGACGATGCCGGCCACCAGGTCGGGCCGCTCCAGCGCGGCGATGGTCACGGCCGCGCCGCCCATCGAGGTGCCGACCATGACGACGTCCCGCCCGCCCAGCTCCTCGGCGAGGGCGATGGCGTCGCCGGCCGCGGCCCGGCTGGTGTGGTCGTCGAAGGTCGCGTCGCTGTCCCCGTGCCCGCGCAGGTCCATGACGGCGACGCGGTGCCCGGCCGCGGCCAGGGCCTCGCCCACGAACCGGAAGGACGCCCGGTGGTCGAACATCCCGGGCACGGCGACCACCAGGGTCCCGTCGGTGTTGCCGGCCCCGTACAGGTCGTAGGCGATCCGCCCCCCGGGCCGGGTGAGGTGTCGCACGGTCCGCTCTTCACCACTCAAGCTCATCTCCATAGCCCAGAAGCTAATAGCATTAGCTTGAGATGTCAAGGGCCCTGTGCCGCAAGGAATCCGGGAGCCGTGCGAGCCCGTCCGGACACGGAACCGATAGCGTGGCGGTGGAGCGCAGGTCAGAGGCGGCGGAGGGAAAAGAGGGTGAGCCTCCTTCGGCCCCGACCTACACTGCAAGGCAGATCGGGCCCCGGGCCCGCCTACGAATCAGAGAGCAAGCACAGTGACCGACATCATCGACGAACTCCAGTGGCGCGACCTCATCGCGCAGACGACCGACCTTGACGCACTCCGCAAGGCGATCGCCGATGGTCCGATCACCCTGTATTGCGGATTCGACCCGACGGCGGGGAGCCTGCACGTCGGCCACCTCACCCAGATCCTCACCCTGGCCCGCTTCCAGCAGGCGGGCCACCGGCCCATCGCCCTGGTCGGCGGCGGGACCGGCATGATCGGCGACCCCAAGCCCAACGCCGAGCGCCAGCTCAACTCCGTGGAGACGGTGCTGGGCTGGGTGGAGGCGCTGCGCGGCCAGCTGTCCGCGTTCCTGCGGTTCACCCCGGAGGGGGAGACCGCGGCGCCGACCGACGCGATCCTGGCCAACAACGCCGAGTGGCTGTCGGGGATCAACGCCATCGAGTTCCTGCGCGACGTGGGCAAGCACTTCAGCATCAACCAGATGCTCGCCCGCGAGACCGTCAAGAGCCGCCTCGACGGCGAGGGCATGAGCTACACCGAGTTCAGCTACGTGCTGCTGCAGTCCTACGACTTCGTGCAGCTCTACCGGCGCTTCGGGTGCACGCTCCAGACCGGCGGCTCCGACCAGTGGGGCAACATCACCGCCGGCCTGGACCTCGTCCGCCGGATCGACGGCAACGAGCCGCACGGCCAGGCGCACGCCCTGACCACCAACCTGCTCACCAAGGCCGACGGCACCAAGTTCGGCAAGACCGAGACCGGCACCGTGTGGCTGGATCCGGAGCTGACCTCGCCGTACGCGTTCTACCAGTTCTGGTTCAACGCCGACGACCGCGACGTGGTCCGCTACCTCAAGGTGTTCAGCTTCCGCTCCCGGGACGAGATCGCCGAGCTGGAGCGCCAGACGCAGGAGCGCCCGCAAGCCCGCGCGGCCCAGCGCGCCCTGGCGGAGGAGCTCACCACGCTGGTGCACGGCGCGGACGAGTGCCGCAAGGTCATCGACGCCAGCCTGGCCCTCTTCGGCCGCGCCGAGCTCTCCGAGCTCGACGCGCGCACCCTGGAGGCGGCCCTGGCCGAGGTGCCCAAGGCCGAGGTCTCCGGCCCGGTGGCCGACCTGCCGACGGTCGCGGACCTGTTCGCCCAGAGCGGCCTGACCCCGAGCAAGTCCGCGGCCCGCCGCGCCATCCAGGAGGGCGGCGCCTACGTGAACAACACCAAGGTCACCGACGTGGAGGCGCGCCTCACCGAGGACGACGTCCTCCAGGGGCGGTTCGTGGTGCTGCGCAAGGGCAAGCGCAACATCGGCGGGGTCGTCCTGACCGGCTGAACCACACGATCGAAGGTGATCCAGGGGGTCGGCGCCTGTGGGCGCCGGCCCCCTGCGTTGTGGGGGAGGCGCGCGGCGGAGGGGGCACGCCGTGGAGGGGACGCGGTGTGCCGCGGAGGAGAGCGGTCGTGGAGGAGGCGGAAAATTTGCCCCGGTATGAGGGTTTCGAGGGGGAATCTCCCGGGGAGAACGACTGTTGTCCAGAGACAACGGCCCCGTGCGCAAGCGCTCCCGGTGTGGGGAGCGCCCGAGACACGAGGCCCCCAGGACCCAGAGACGCGACCGCAGCCCTCAGGGGCGCCGGGTTCCCGGTTCGACACACGACCCGGGCCGTGGTTTGACGTCCTCGATACACCTCCCTATACTCATGAGAGTCGCTGCGGGACGGCGAACGCCCTGAGGGCGTGTTCGGCCCCGGACCGCGTTGACGCGACACTTCTTCTCCACCTCGACCAGAGCGTCACGGGCATGTGCCCGGAGGCGGTAGGGTTCGAGGGTCGCCCTGAAAAGGGCAACGAAGGGAAACAGGAATTCTGCACTCCTGGTCGGTTGATTCCGGAAAACGCCGGTTTGGCGGGACATGGAAACGCTGATAAAGTGAAGACACAACAAAGCGGAAACGCAGACGCCTTCCACGGAAGAGCGATCGGGTCGAAAGACTCCGGGGCTTGTACGGGAAGGGCGGTTGCTTCTTGAGAACTCAACAGCGCGTGTTCGATTTTCTTTAAGCCAAGTTTGTTTTGGCCCCGTCACACGAACCGGTCGGTGAGACCGGCAGAGTGTGCGAGGTTCCTTTGATTGAGCCAGACATGGTTCGGTCAGGATTGCTTCTAGGTTTCCGCGCCCCCTTTGTGGGGGTGGCGGTGCAAGACCTTTATGGAGAGTTTGATCCTGGCTCAGGACGAACGCTGGCGGCGTGCTTAACACATGCAAGTCGAGCGGTAAGGCCCTTCGGGGTACACGAGCGGCGAACGGGTGAGTAACACGTGAGCAACCTGCCCCTGACTCCGGGATAAGCGGTGGAAACGCCGTCTAATACCGGATACGACCCTCCTCCGCATGGTGGGGGGTGGAAAGTTTTTTCGGTCGGGGATGGGCTCGCGGCCTATCAGCTTGTTGGTGGGGTAACGGCCTACCAAGGCGATTACGGGTAGCCGGCCTGAGAGGGCGACCGGCCACACTGGGACTGAGACACGGCCCAGACTCCTGCGGGAGGCAGCAGTGGGGAATATTGCGCAATGGGCGAAAGCCTGACGCAGCGACGCCGCGTGGGGGATGACGGCCTTCGGGTTGTAAACCTCTTTTACCACTCACGCAGGC
>NZ_JBJJBV010000005.1:0-56518 GCF_045446735.1 Nocardiopsis protaetiae | reverse complement strand
CCGGGGGCCCTCCGCCCCCGGGGCGCGGCCCCTGCCGCGACGGCCGGCGATGATAACACTTGATCACCTTTTTCGGCAGATCGCCAAAACGGAACCGGAAAATCGGTACGGGGTACCTGGAAAACACATTCCCCCACCTCAGGAGGCCGCTCCGGAAAAACTCGGGGAAAAAATCCGGACCGCCGTCCTCAAGAGGCCATCTCCTTTCTTCCGCGCCCGTGTTCCGGTTGAATCGGAAACGCCGGAAGTCGAACCGTGCACCCCGTTCTTCAGACCGGATTCCCCTCTCCTCCTCCTCTGGGAGAAGTCCATGGCGAAGAGCCCCGTCACCACGTCCCCCACCGCACGGAGATCACCCCTGCCCCGCCGCCCCCTGGCCCGGGTGCTGGCCGCCTTCAGCACCGTCGTCCTGGTCATCGCCCTGGGCGCGGTGCCCGCGCACGCCGACTACTACTCCGGCGGTGTGGGAACCACACGTTTCACCGTCCGCTACGGGGCGGTCAACGACACCTGGATCGGGTTCTTCAACACCGGCCGCACCAACTGGAACAACACGAGCAACACCAACATCTCCATCACCCGCACCACCAGTACTTCGGTGAACCGGGTGATGACCGCCGGCCGCTACACCGAGAACTGGTACGGCCTCTACTCCCCCTCGGGCACGCGGGCCAACCGGAGCTTCACCATCCGGATCAACGCCCGGCGCCTGTCCGAGGACTCCGGGAGCAACATGACCGCCTGGTGCCGCAGCACCTCCCTGCATGAGCTGGGCCACGCGCTCTCGCTGGCGGACAACCCGAACACGACCCAGCTGTCGGTCATGAAGCACAGCCGCAACAGGACCCGGATCACGCCCTATGCCTACGACATCTCGGAAGTCCGACGCATCTACTGAGGAGGGAAGAGCCATGAGAACGATCACCCTGACCGCGGCGACCGGCCTGGTTCTGGCCCTCGCGGCCTGCGCCGCGCCCGACGCCACGGAGACCGCCGCCGACGACGTCGTCGTCTACCACCCCGACTACCCGGTCTACGACACCCCCGAGGATCTGCTCACGTCCGCCGACCTGGTCGTGGAGGGGATCATCACCTCTTCGAGCGTCCGGGAGATCGACATCCTGCTCCCGCCGGAGGAGGGCCTGGACCCCGCCGCCGACCCGGCGTCCGGAGTACCGGACCCCGAGGAGGAGGCGCTCCTCGTCTTCACCGTCCACGAGGTGCAGGTGACCTCGGTGGTGTCCGGGGACGCGGAGGTCGGCGAGACCATCGAGATCAAGCAGCTCGGCAGCGTCCTGGACGGCGTCGAGTACATCGAGCCGGGCGCCGTCGCCCTGGAGGCCGGACGGCCCCACCTGCTGTTCCTCAGCGGGGTGTACGACGTCCCCTTCTCGCTCATCAATGCCCACCAGGGCGCCTATTCCGTGGAAAGCGACGGCGGTTTCGAGCCGCTCCACGCGGAGAACCACGTCCCGATCAGCGAGGACGTCATCGAGGAATTCTCCGACTAGTCTCCGGGTTCTCACAAAAACCACAGGAGTAACACGGACCCCGTTTCCCGGGGACAGAAAAAATCCGGGAGGCGGGGAACCTCTTTTTCTCCGAACGAGTCGAAGGGAGATACGGCCCCGGTTCTGGGGCCCACACATCCGAGGAGTACCGGAGATGCGAACGATCTGGAGCCGGAGCACGGGAGGAATCGCGGTGGTCTCCGTGCTGGCCCTGGCCCTGTCGGCCTGTTCGTCCCCTTCCCCGAGCACCGGGGGCGCGACGGGCGACTACCCGTCCTACGCCTCGGCCGAGGAGCTGTTCGAGTCCGCCGACCTGGTGGTCGAGGGAACCGTGGAGGGCTCCCGCACCGAGCCGATCGACATCTCCGAGGGCGGCGAGGCCGAAGAGGGCCTGGAGCCGCTGGAGTACACCGTGTACACCCTGGCGGTGTCGGAGGTGTTCAAGGGCGAGGCCCCCGGGGGCGCGCTGGAGGTCAAGCACGAGAACGGCGGCCCCGACGACCTGGAGCTGCGCGAAGGGGACACCTACGTGCTGTTCCTGGCGACCTACGACGACGTGCCGGCCTCCCTGCTCAACCCCGACCAGAGCGCGTACCTGGTCGGCGGCGACGGGGGGCTGGAGCCGGTCGGCGGCGGCCTGGAGGTGACCCGCGAGGACCTGGGCTGACCGGGTCCGGGCGGGGAAACCGGGTCAGAAGAAGTCCAGTGCCCAGGCCGGGGCCAGGACGATGATGAGGAAGCGCACGGTGCGGGTGACGAAGGTGACGGCCGAGAACAGCACGACGTTCATCCGCACCACCCCCGCCAGGACCGAGACCACCACGAACGGCGGGATGCTCGCGAACGAGCTGAGCGCCAGCAGGCCCACCCCCCAGGCGGGGCGCTCCTCGGCCCTGCGCCGCCAGCGGGCGGCCCGCTCGGTCCACTTGCCCGGCGTCTCGGTGCGCCTGCGCAGCCAGGGGGCGGAGAGCGTCCCCTTGCCCGCGTAGTAGTAGGGCAGCTTGCCCAGGGTCTGCCCCAGGCCGGCGGCGACCGCCATGGCCACCAGGGCGCCGTCGCCGTTCAGGGCGACGGCGCCCAGCAGGTAGACCTCGATGTTGATGACCGGGAGGAGTCCCGCCGTGAGGGCGACGACGAAGGCCAGCCCGGTCTCGACCACCGGAGGTCAGCTCTCCGCGGCCGCGAGCTGGCCGCAGGCTCCGTCGATCTCCTGGCCGCGGGTGTCGCGCACGGTCACCGAGACGCCGTGGGCCTGGAGCCGCCGGACGAACTCGCGCTCGTCCTCGGGGCGCGACGCCGTCCACTTCGACCCCGGGGTGGGGTTGAGCGGGATCAGGTTGACGTGCACCAGGTGGCCCTTGAGGAGCTCGCCCAGCAGGTCGGCCCGCCAGGCCTGGTCGTTGATGTCCTTGATGAGCGCGTACTCGATCGAGACCCGGCGGCCGGTCGTGCCCGCGTAGCGCCAGGCGGCGTCGAGCACCTCGGCGACCTTCCAGCGGGTGTTGATCGGCACCAGCTCGTCGCGCAGCTCGTCGTCGGGGGCGTGCAGCGAGATGGCCAGGCGGACCTGCATCTTCTCGGAGATGAGCTTGTCGATCGCCGGGACCAGGCCCACCGTGGACACGGTGACGCCGCGCTGGGAGATGCCCAGGCCGTCGGGCACCGGGTCGGTGATCCGGCGGACCGTCTCCAGGACACGCTTGTAGTTGGCCATGGGCTCGCCCATGCCCATGAACACGATGTTGCTGATCCGCCCCGGTCCCCCGGCCACCTGGCCGCGGGCCAGGTCGCGGGCGCTGGAGACCACCTGCTCCACGATCTCGCCGGTGGACAGGTTGCGGGTGAGCCCCGCCTGCCCGGTGGCGCAGAACGGGCAGTTCATGCCGCAACCCGCCTGTGAGGAGATGCACAGGGTGACGCGGTCCGGGTAGCGCATCAGCACCGACTCGAACAGCACCCCGTCGAACGCCTTCCACAGGGTCTTGCGGGTCATCCCGTTGTCGCAGGTGATGTGCTTGACCGGGGTGAGCAGGCGGGGCAGCAGGGCCTCGCCCAGCTTCTCCCGGGAGGAGGCGGGCAGGTCGGTCATGGCCGAGGTGTCCGACTCCAGACCGCCGAAGTAGTGCTTGGCGATCTGCTTGGCCCGGAAGGGCTTCTCCCCCAGCTCCGAGACGACCTCGGCCCGCTCCTGCGGGGTGAGGTCGGCCAGGTGCCGGGGCGGCTTGGCGCGGCGCGGTGCGACAAAGGTGAGCTCGGCGGGCATAGAGAGTCCGTAAGGGGTGGAGTCGATGGTCTCGGCCCGGCGCGGGACGGCAGTGGTGCGGGTCGTTATACGACCTATACGCGGCTGCGGGTACGGCTCCGCCTGTCAGGGCACTACCGTCGATTCTACGTGCAGTGTGGACGGGTCGGTTCGGGCCCGCGGAGGACGGCGGATCGGCGAGTGTGGGAGGGCCGGTGTCAGGGATCGAGGTCCTGCTCGACGAGATCAGCCCGTACCAGAGCCGCCGTGTCGTCGTCGAGTGCGACTCCAGGACCACGGCCGCCTACCTGCTGGACGCGCGCGGGCGCATCCGCGTCCCGGTGTGGCTGGCCAACCACGAGATCGCCCCCCGCACCGCCGAGCCCGGCGGGTCCTTCGAGGGCCGGGCGCCGCTGATGCCCGAGGGGCACACCAAGCACCCGCAGGGGCGGCCCCGGTTCGATCCCTCCTGTCTGCGCGCGGTGTGGTTCGAGGAGGGCGACGGGGTCGCGCTGGTCGACGAGGAGGGGCTGCTCGCGGTCATCCCCGGCTGGGCGGAGGCCGACAGCGGCCTGCCCGGGTACGCGCGCGAGGCGATCGGGCGCAGCGCCTACGCCTGGGAGCTGGACCCGGTCAAGGGCCAGCTGTGGCCGCGGGTGGTGCACGCGGAGGCCTACTGGGACTGGCGGCGGGCCTCGGGCGCCTGGCGCAGCGTGCAGCGCACGGTGCTGGGCCACCTCAACCGGACGGTGGGCGAGGCCGGCCACTACTGGGACGTGTCCGACGGGCACCCGCCGCTGCTGCGGGTGTCGGAACGCCCGCCCACCGAGCAGCGGCCCTACACGATCCTGTCGACCGTGGGCATGTGCGGGCAGCGGATGCCCACCCTGGACCGGTACATGGCCGACACCTCCAGGTACGCGCGGGTGGAGCTGGCGCTGGCCACCACCATGCCCGCGCACCACGCCGCGCGGATCTTCCGGTGGATCGGGGCGTTCCCGTGGCGGGCGGTGACCTGGTTCGGCACCGGGCACACGGTGAAGTGGCTGGACAACCCCGAGGACCGGGCGATGCGCCGGGGCGCGGGGGCGGTGCTGCTGCTGGAGGACCCCTCGCCGCTGGTGGCCGCCGCGGGCCACACCCCGCCGGACACCGCCGGGCTGACCTTCCAGGGCGACCCGGTGCGGTGGCTGTGGATCGTGCCCGTCACCCGTCCCGAGCACCTGTTCGCCAAGGAGCACGACAGCGCGACCCTGGTGGAGAAGCTGGCCGCGGAGGGCCGCAGCTGGATCCTGTCGTAAACCCTTTGGCCGCCCGCCCGGGGCCCTGAAATGATCCCCGGGTCCCACAGGACCGGGCGGGGGTAGGGGTGTGACGGCGACCGAGGGCGCGGGGCGCACGGCCGGGATGGGCGCGCCGCTGCGGTACGGCCCGTTCCGGGCGCTGGCCGCCGGGCGGCTGCTGATGTCCCTGGGCAACGGGCTGGCGAACGTGGCGCTGGCGTTCGCCGTGCTGGACGTGACCGGCTCCCTCGTCCAGGTGGGCCTGGTCGTGGGCGCGCGGTCCGTCGCGAACGTGGCCCTGCTGCTGCTCGGCGGGGTGATCGCCGACCGGCTCCCCCGCTCCCTGGTGCTGCGCGGCGGCTGCGCGCTGGCCGCCCTGGCCCAGGGCCTGCTGGGCGCGGCCCTGCTGACCGGGGCGGCGTCGCTGCCGCTGATGGTGGTCCTGAGCGTGCTCAACGGGGCCGCGGCCGCGGTGAACCTGCCCGCGGCCGCCGCGCTGCTCCCCCAGACGGTGCCGCGCGCCCTGCTGCGCCAGGCCAACGCGGTGGTCCGGCTGACCGGGAACAGCGCCATGGTGGCCGGGCTGTCCCTGGGCGGGGCCGTGGTCGCGTTCGTCGGACCCGGCTGGTCCATCGCCGCCGACGCGGGACTGTACGCGCTGGCCTGCGCGGCGTTCGTGCTGCTGCGGGTGCCGGGCGCCGAACCCGGCGCGGGGCGGGCGAGCGTGCTGCGCGACCTGGTGGAGGGGTGGCGCGAGTTCACCGCCCGCTCGTGGGTGTGGGTCGTGGTGGCGCAGTTCATGGTGACCAACGCCGCCTGGTCGGCGTCGGTGGCGGTGCTGGGCCCGGCGATCGCCGACGAGTCCTTCGGCCGGGCGGCCTGGGGGCTGGTCGTGGCGGCCCAGAGCGCCGGGATGCTGGTGGGCGGGTTCCTGGCCGCCCGGTGGCAGCCGCGCCGGGCGCTGGGGTTCGGGGTGGCGCTGGTCGCGGTCCAGGCGGTGCCGCTGTACGCGCTGTCCCTGCCGGCGGCGCCCCTGGTGCTGGTCGCCGCCATGTTCGTGACGGGGGTGGCCGTGGAGCAGTTCGAGGTGGCCTGGCACGTGTCGGTGCAGGAGAACGTCCCGGCCGACCGGCTGTCGCGGGTGTACTCCTACGACGCCCTGGGGTCGTTCGCCGCGATCCCCCTCGGCCAGGTCGCCATCGGCCCGGTGGCGGCGGCGGTCGGACCGCAGAACGCGCTGCTCGGGCTGGCCGCCCTGATGGTGGCGGCCACCGCGGCGGCCCTGGCGGTGCCGGGCGTGCGCCGCCTGCGCAGGCTGCCCTGACCGCGCTCTCCCGGCCGCGCCGGCCGCGCGCGGCTAGCTGGCGACGCCGCGGGCGAGGCGGACCTGGCTGAGCACCCGGTGGAAGGAGGCCATCTCCTCGTCGCTGAAGCGCTCGACGAAGCTGCGCAGGGTGGCCTGGGGTTCGGGGCAGGTGCCGAGGAACTCGTCCATGACCCGGGCGGTGTACTCGGCGCGGGTCTCCAGCGTCCAGTAGACCCAGGCGCGGCCGCGCTTCTCCCGGTCGAGCAGGCCCTTGTTGTAGAGGATCCCGGCGACCGTCATGACGGTCGTGTAGGCGATGTCCCGGTCGTAGACCATCGTCTCGTGGACGAGCCGCACGGGCAGCGGCTCCTCGGAGCGCCACAGCGCGTCCATGATGGCGGCTTCCAGTTCCCCCAGGCCCCTCATCGGTGTCTCCCCACCCCCGCGTGTCCGGTGTGCGCGTATCGCGATCTTGGCACGCGGGGCGCGGCGGCGCGGGAGAACTCCGAAGAGCGCACAGATATGCACACCTTCACCGCCGTTCACCGGCGTTTCACGAGTTCGGAGGGCTGTCAGGGAGGGGAAACGCGCGACGACCGGGCCCGGGTCCCACCGCTCCCGCTGGGAACGTCGGCGGTGGGACCCGGCCGTCCCGCCCGGCCGCTTGCACCTACTCCGACGGGGCCGGGTGGGATCGGGTTCCCCCGGAATCTCGACATCGAGAGTGGTACGGGACACATCGGCGGCGGCCGGTAGCGGCCACGGACTTCACATCACGAAATCCCCGCAAAAACCCACAAACCAGGCATCACAGGCACGCTACGCTTGGTTACCGACGCGTAGCGCCAACGCGATTGTGAAAAAATGTTAGCTATCTCCTAGTTTCAACACGGCCCGTGTTCCCCGATGGGATGCCGGTACAAGTAGCCTGGTAACCGACGAGTGCCGGCCTGGTCAGACCGGTCTTCCGCCACGCGGTCGACCCCTGTTCTTCCTTGAGCCCGCCGAGCCGGCAGCCACCCGTCTTCCTACACATTCACGAGCGAGCTGCGGAAGTGGGCGATCTCCGCCGTGTCGTCTGAGGCGTCTCAACCCCTGACAGACTTTGGCCCCAACGAGTGGTTGGTCGAGGAGCTTTATCAGAAGTACTTGAACGACCCGAACTCGGTCGACAAGGCCTGGTGGAACTTCTTCGCGGACTATAAGCCCGCGGAGTCGGCCGGTGCGAAGAGCGGGGGGACCACCGCCGTCAAGGCGCCGGCCACGCCCCCCGCCGCCACCGCCGCACCCAAGAAGCCCGCCGCGCCGGCCCCCGCCAAGGCGGCGGCCCCGAGCGCGGACGAGGCCCTCCAGGTCGACGAGGAGCGGCTGCGCGGCGCACCCGCGCGCACCGCGACCAACATGGAGTCGAGCCTGACCATGCCGACCGCGACCAGTGTGCGCGCGGTGCCGGTCAAGCTCCTCTTCGACAACCGGATCGTCATCAACAACCATCTCCGGCGCGGCCGCGGTGGGAAGGTCTCCTTCACCCACCTCATCGGCTTCGCCATGGTCAAGGCCCTTGAGTCGATGCCGGAGATGAACCACTCCTACACGGAGATCGACGGCAAGCCCGGTGTCGCCAAGCCCAAGCATGTGAACTTCGGCCTGGCGATCGACCTCCAGAAGCCCGACGGCTCGCGCCAGCTCGTCGTGCCCTCCATCAAGAAGTCCGACGAGATGGACTTCATGGAGTTCTGGGGCGGCTACGAGGACCTGGTCCGCAAGGCCCGCACCAACAAGCTGGGCGTGCCGGACTTCCAGGGCACCACCATCAGCCTCACCAACCCCGGCGGCATCGGCACCGTGCACTCGGTCCCGCGCCTCATGCCGGGCCAGGGCACCATCCTGGGCGTCGGCGCGATGGAGTACCCGGCCGAGTTCCAGGGCGCCTCCGCGGACACGCTGGCCGACCTGGGCATCAGCAAGGTCATGACGCTGACCTCCACCTACGACCACCGCATCATCCAGGGTGCGCAGTCGGGTGAGTTCCTGCGCCGGATCCACCAGCTGCTGCTGGGCGAGAACGGCTTCTACGACGAGATCTTCAACTCCCTGCGCATCCCCTACGAGCCGGTGCGCTGGGTGCAGGACATCCACGTCAACAAGGCCACCCAGCTCGACAAGACCACCCGGGTCCAGGAGCTGATCCACGCCTACCGCGTGCGCGGCCACCTCATGGCCGACACCAACCCGCTCGACCACGAGCAGCGCAAGCACCCGGACCTGGACGTGCTCCAGCACGGCCTGACCCTGTGGGACCTGGACCGCGAGTTCCCGACCGGGGGCTTCGGCGGCAAGCAGGTCATGAAGCTGCGCAACATCCTGGGCGTGCTGCGCGACACCTACTGCCGCACGGTGGGTATCGAGTACATGCACATCCAGAGCCCGGAGGAGCGGGAGTGGATCCAGGCGCACGTCGAGCGCGAGCACGAGAAGCTCGACCGTGACGAGCAGCTCCACATCCTGCACCGGCTCAACAGCGCCGAGGCGTTCGAGACCTTCCTCCAGACCAAGTACGTGGGTCAGAAGCGCTTCTCCCTGGAGGGCGGCGAGTCCCTGATCCCGCTGCTCGACGGCGTGATCTCCAAGGCCGCCCGGTCCGGGCTGGACGAGGCCGTGATCGGCATGGCCCACCGCGGCCGCCTCAACGTGCTGGCCAACATCTGCGGCAAGTCCTACGGGCAGATCTTCGGCGAGTTCGAGGGCAACCTCGACCCGCGCAGCGCGCACGGCTCCGGTGACGTCAAGTACCACCTGGGCACCGAGGGCGTCTTCGAGACCCACGACGGTGAGAAGATCGCCATCTCGCTGGCGGCGAACCCGTCCCACCTGGAGACCGTCGACCCGGTCCTGGAGGGCATCGTCCGCGCCAAGCAGGACCTGCTGGACAAGGGCCCGCACGGCTTCACCGTGCTGCCGATCCTCATCCACGGCGACGCCGCGTTCGCCGGACAGGGCGTGGTCGCCGAGACCCTCAACCTGTCCCAGCTGCGCGGCTACCGCACCGGCGGCACCGTTCACATCATCGTGAACAACCAGGTGGGCTTCACCACCTCGCCGTCGGACAGCCGCTCCAGCGTGTACGCCACCGACGTGGCGCGGATGGTGCAGGCGCCGATCTTCCACGTCAACGGGGACGACCCCGAGGCCGTGGTCCGGGTCGCGCACCTGGCCTTCGCCTACCGCCAGGCGTTCAACAAGGACGTCGTGATCGACCTCGTCTGCTACCGCCGCCGCGGTCACAACGAGGGCGACAACCCGGCGTTCACGCAGCCGCTGATGTACGACGTCATCGACGCCAAGCGCTCCACCCGCAAGCTGTACACCGAGGCCCTCATCGGCCGCGGCGACATCACGGTGGAGGAGGCCGAGTCGGCCCTGCGCGACTACCAGACCGAGCTGGAGCGCGCGTTCACGGAGACCCGTGAGGCCGACCGGAAGCCGATCGAGCCGGGTGCCGTGGTCAAGCCCGAGGTGTTCACCGAGGGCCGCCTGGACCACTCGACCGTCGAGACCGCGATCAGCACCGAGACGGTCAAGCGGGTCATCGACACCCAGGTCAACCTGCCGGAGAAGTTCACCGCACACCCGCGCCTGGCCCCGCAGCTGGCCCGCCGCGCCACCATGGTGGAGACCGACGCGGTGGACTGGGCGACCGGCGAGCTACTGGCCTTCGGGTCGCTGCTGCTGGACGAGCACCCGGTCCGCCTGATCGGCCAGGACAGCCGCCGCGGCACCTTCGGCCAGCGCCACGCCGCGCTGATGGACCGCGACACCGGCGAGACCTACACGCCGCTCAAGCAGTTCGACAACGGCACCGTGAAGTTCCACGTCCACGACTCGCTGCTGAGCGAGTACGCGGCGCTGGGCTTCGAGTACGGCTACTCGCTCACCCGCCCCGAGGCGCTGGTGATGTGGGAGGCGCAGTTCGGCGACTTCGTCAACGGCGCGCAGACCGTCATCGACGAGTACATCAGCTCGGGCGAGCAGAAGTGGGGCCAGCGCTCCAGCGTCACCCTGCTGCTGCCGCACGGCTACGAGGGCCAGGGCCCGGACCACTCCTCGGCCCGGATCGAGCGGTTCCTGCAGATGTGCGCGCAGGAGAACATGACCGTCGCGATGCCGACCACCCCGGCGAGCTACTTCCACCTGCTGCGCTGGCAGGCGAAGTCGCCGATCGAGCGGCCGCTGGTCATCTTCACGCCCAAGTCGCTGCTGCGCCTGAAGGCCGCGACCTCCGCCGCCGCCGACTTCACCTCGGGGCACTTCCGGCCGCTCATCACGGACGACTCGATCGCTCCGGAGAAGGTGCGCCGCGTGGTGCTGTGCTCGGGCAAGATCTACTACGACCTGGACGCGGCGCGCCGCAAGAGCGGTGACAAGCACACCGCGATCATCCGGGCGGAGCGGCTCTACCCGCTGCCGATCGAGGAGATCCGGGAGCAGCTCCGGGCCTACCCGAACGCGGGCGAGGTCCTGTGGGTCCAGGAGGAGCCGGCGAACATGGGCCCGTGGCCGTTCGTCGCGCTGGTCTTCTCCGAGCAGCTGGACCGCCCGTTCACCCGGATCTCGCGTCCGGCCTCCTCCTCGCCCGCGGCCGGCTCAGCCAAGCGGCACGAGGCGGAGCAGCGAGCCCTGGTGGACACGGTCTTCCCGCCGGCGGACTAGCGGGAGCGCGCGTGTACTACACGGATCGCGGAATCGAGGAGCTGGAGAAGCGCCGCGGCGAGGAGGAGGTCAGCTTCGCCTGGCTCGCCGAGCAGCTGCGGACGTTCACCGACGTCCACCCCGAGTTCGAGACCCCGGTCGACCGGCTGGCCACCTGGCTGGCCCGGCTGGACGACGAGGACGACGAGTAGGGCGCACCCGTGAAAGGGGGCCCGGGAGAGATCCCGGGCCCCCTTCGCCGTGCCGGGGGTGCCGTGTTCCCGGGGATGCGCCGGGGTTCTCCCGGAGACACCCCCGGGAATCCGCGACATATCTTGAGTTCGCCCGACTCGCGACATATCGTGAAGACATCGGAGCGAGCGAAGGGGTGCACACGATGGCACGATGGACCATCGACAGGCCGACGACCCAGACCCTCGACGGCATCGTGGCCTTGCGGGTACGGATCCTCGGCGGCCAGGTCAACATTCTTCCCACCGACGACCCGGTCACCTTCGAGGTGACCGACATCGTCGGCGAGCCCCTCCTGGCCGTCCAGGAAGCGGGCATCCTCACCATCCACTACGAGGACCTCACCGGGTCCGGGCTGCTGGAGCGGCTGCGCCCGGTCCAGCTGGGCGGCTACAAGCAGGTGCAGCGGCGCAGCGCCACCGTCAACCTGCGCGTCCCCCGGGACTGCCCGGTCGACGTCACCACCATGAGCGCGCCGATCGTGGTCGCGGGCGTGGGGTCGCGCACCAAGCTCAAGACCGCCTCGGGCGAGGTCACCCTGGACGGGGCGACCGGCGAGACCGACATCGGCACCGTCTCCGGCAACGCCTCCCTGCGGGACGTGTCCGGGGGCCTGGCCTTCAACAGCGTCAGCGGGCAGCTGGCCGTGGCGGGCGGGCGCGTCTCCTCCCTGCGGGCCAAGACCGTCTCCGGCTCCGTGCTGGCCGACACCGACGTGGCCCCGGCCGCCCGGGTCCGGATCAACACCGTCTCCGGCGAGGTCGCCCTGCGGGTGCCCGCGGACACCTCCGCCTCGGTGGAGATCCGCAACGCGAGCTCGTCGGTGGACTCCGACTTCGGCCTGGACCGGAGCGGCGGACGCGCCCGCACCGTCCTGAGCGGGCGCATCGGCAGCGGGGTGGACCCGGCGACCATCACCATCAACTCCGCGTCCAACCGGACCGCGCTGCTGCGGCGCGCGCCCGAGACTCCGGCCGCGATCCCCGAGGGGGCATGAATGAGCACTTTCTTCGGCCACGGCAGACTCCGGCTCTACCTGCTCAAGCTGCTGGACGAGAGCCCCAGGCACGGATACGAGATCATCAGCCTGCTCCGGGACCGGTTCCTGGGCGTGTACTCCCCCTCCCCCGGCACCATCTACCCGCGGCTGGCCCGCCTGGAGGAGGAGGGCCTGGTCACCCACACCGAGGAGGGCGGCCGCAAGGTCTACAGCCTCACCGACAAGGGGCGTGAGGAGCTGCGGGCGCGCGAGAACGACCTGGACGACCTGGAGCGGGAGATCACCGACTCGGTGCGCGACATCGCCCGGGCGGTCAAGCAGGACGTGCGGGAGACCATCAGCTCGCTGCGCGAGGAGCTGAAGTTCGCCGCGGGCGGCGCCCGCCGCCCCGCCGAGGAGGCCCCGAAACAGGAGGGCCCAGGGCAGGAAGCGCCGAAGCAGGAGGAGCCCGCCGCCGAGGAGGCTCCCGGGACCGAGGACCACCACGCCTCCCGGGAACGGGACCGCGAGAAGGCCGACCACTCCTGCGACGACGGCCAGCGCTGGTCGCGCGAGTGGGAGAGGTTCACCCAGGGGTTCGGCGCCTTCGGCGCGGTCTGGGGCAAGGGCGGCTCCGGCCGCGCCCCGGACCTGGACCACGCCCTGCGCGACTTCAGCGAGCGGGTCCGCGACGTGGCCAGGGAGGCGGGCACGGTCGGCGAGGCCGCCCTGCACGACCTGCGCCGCATCCTCGACGACACCGTCGAGGTGATCCGCCGGGACGCGCGCACCTGGGGCCCGCCCGCGAAGGACTCCGCGAAGCCGGATGCCGAGGGGGCCGGCAAGGCCGAGGGCCCCGAGGCCCCCGCCGCCGACGAGCCCGAGGCCCCGAAGCCGGAAGAGGCGCCCAAGGCGGAGGAGCCCGAGGCTGAGAAGCCCGAGGAGCCCAAGGCCGCGCGGCCCATGCCGCCCGCCGCCGGCGGCGACCCCTGGAGCCAGGTGGTCGACGACCCGGGCACCGACACCGACAAGTAGCCGTACACAAAGGGCAAGGGCCCGGAAAGGCGCCGCGGGGGCGCGCCTTCCGGGCCCTCGCCCTGTGCGGTCAGCGGCGGGCGACGCCGTCCTGGCGGGCCTGGGCGGCGACGGCGGCCGAGACCGCCGCGCCCACCCGCTCGTCGAAGGGACTCGGGATGATGTAGTCCGCCGACAGGTCGTCACCGACGAGTCCGGCCAGCGCGGTGGCGGCGGCCAGCTTCATGTTCTCGGTGATGTCGGTGGCCCGGGCCTCGAAGGCGCCCTTGAAGACGCCCGGGAAGGCCAGGACGTTGTTGATCTGGTTGGGGAAGTCGCTGCGCCCGGTGGCGACCACCGCGGCGTACTTGCGGGCGACGTCCGGGTGGATCTCCGGGTTGGGGTTGGCCATCGCGAACACGATCGCGTCCCGGGCCATGGTCGCGACGACGTTCTCGGGGACCTCGCCCGCGGACAGGCCGATGAACACGTCGGCCCCGGCCAGGGCGCTCTCGATGGAGCCGCGCAGGCCGGCCCTGTTGCTGATCGCGGCCAGCTCCTGCTTGACCGGGGTCAGGCCCTCGCGGCCGTCGTAGATCATGCCCTTGGAGTCGGCCACGGCGATGTCGCCGATGCCGCCGTCGATGAGCATCTTGGTGACGGCGACCCCGGCCGCGCCCGCGCCCGAGACCACCGCGCGCAGGTCGCCCAGGGTGCGCCCGGTCAGGCGGGCGGCGTTGTGCAGGGCGGCGACGGTGACGATCGCGGTGCCGTGCTGGTCGTCGTGGAAGACGGGGATGTCCAGCCGCTCGCGCAGCCGCTTCTCGATCTCGAAGCAGCGGGGCGCGGAGATGTCCTCCAGGTTGATGCCGCCGAAGGACGGGGCCATGCGCACGACGGTCTCGACGATCTCGTCGACGTCGGTGCAGGCCAGTGCGATGGGGACGGAGTCGACGCCGGCGAACTGCTTGAACAGCAGCGACTTGCCCTCCATGACGGGCAGGGAGGCCTCGGGGCCGATGTCGCCCAGGCCCAGGACCGCGGTGCCGTCGGTGACGACGGCGACCAGGTTGCTGCGCCAGGTGTAGTCCTCCACCAGTTCGGGGGAGTCGGCGATACCGTTGCAGACGCGTGCGACGCCCGGGGTGTAGGCCAGGGAGAGGCCCTCCTGGTCGTGCACGTCGACGGTGGAGACGACCTGGAGCTTGCCGCCGCGGTGCAGAGCGAAGGCGGGATCGTCGTCCAGGTTCGGATTCCGGGTACGCGAAGAAGAATCGCTGGTCATCGAAAACCCTTCAAGGTCTTACTTCCGCCGCCGTCGGCCATGACGTGGCGTGTGGTGTCGTGTCGGTGCGTACCGCGCGCGAAGCCGGTGTGCCGTGCTAGGGGAGCCCTCTCCAGCGCCGGTCGGCCATGACCGGTGGTGTCGCCGGAGAGGTCGTGCTTCGCCTGACTCTTATGCGAGTTCTGCGCGTACGCCTCACTACGGGGATGACCCGTTACGCAATCCTCTCACAACGGTGACCGCAGGAAAATCGCAGGGTCGGCACGATAGGACGTCACCGACGTATCCAGATTTGCCACATATCGCACCGTATGTCGCTTTGGTTCGGGTGGAGGGGCCGCGAACCCGACTCCGACCAGGCACTTCGTGCTCCAGAAGGAGACTCACGATGGCCCTGCACAAGCCCCTGTCCGCGCCTCTCTCCGCCGGCGCACTCGCACTGGCCGGTGTCCTCGCCCTGAGCGCCTGCGGTGGTTCCGACCCGGCGGGCGAAGAGGGCGCGACGCCCGAGAAGCCCGCGGTGGAGGTCGACGAGGAGCTGGCCGCCCTGGTCCCCGCCGACATCGCCGAGGCCGGCACCGTGCGGATCGGCGTGGAGGCGTCCTACCCGCCCGGCGAGTACCTGGACCCCGACGGCGAGACCGTCCTGGGCTTCAACGTCGACCTGCTGGAGGCCGCCCTGGGCAAGCTCGGCCTGGAGGCCGACTGGGAGCCCACCAGCTTCGACTCCATCATCATCGGCGTCGACACCGGCACCTACGACCTGGGCTCCTCCTCCTTCACCGTCACGGCGGAGCGCATGGAGCAGATCAACATGGTCTCCTACTTCTCCTCCGGCACCCAGTGGTTCGCCCAGGCGGGCAACCCGCAGAACGTCGACCCCGACAACGCCTGCGGCATGCGCGTCGCGGTGCAGTCCGACACCACCCACGACGAGGACATCGAGGCCCGCAGCCAGGCCTGCGTGGACGCCGGCGAGGACCCCATCACCATCCAGAAGTTCGAGAACCAGCCGCTGGCCACCGAGACCGTGGTGTCCGGCGTCAACGACGCCTCCCTGGCCGACATGCCCACCTCGGCCTACGCCCTGGAGCAGACCGGCGAGGGCGTCCTGGAGTTCATCGGCGAGCAGTACGACGCCGCGCCCTACGGCATCCTCACCCACAAGGAGCAGACCGACCTGGCCGACGCCATCGCCGCCGCGTTCAACGCCATCATCGAGGACGGCACCTACGAGCAGGTCCTGGCCGAGTGGGGCGTCGAGGCCGGCGGCCTGGAGTCCGCCGAGGTGAACCCCGCCGCGGAGTAGGGGGAGCACCCCCAAGGGAAGACCTCCCCCCGTACGCCATCGAACGAAAGTCCGACCCGTGTCCTCACCGAGCGCACCGGTGGGCGGCCCGGAGCCGAGCAAGACCCCGGCTCCGGGCCGACCGGCCGAACCCATCACCGCCGTCCCCGTCCGCTATCCCGAACGGTGGGTCGCCGCCGGAGTCGTCCTGCTCCTGGCATCGATGTTCGTGCACATGCTCTTCACGAACGACGCCTTCAACTGGCCGTTCATGATGGAGCACATGTTCTCGCCCCCCGTGGTGCGAGGCGTGTGGATCACGATCAGCGCCACCGTGCTGTCGATGATCATCGGCATCGTCCTGGGCATCCTGCTGGCCGTGATGCGGCTGTCCGGGAACCCGGTGCTGAGCGCCGTCTCCTGGATCTACACCTGGTTCTTCCGGGGTGTGCCGCGCCTGGTCCTGGCCGTGCTCTTCGGCAACCTGGCGATCCTCTACCAGACCATCGAGCTGGGCCTGCCGTACGACAACTACTGGATGGCCTGGCTGGGCCTGGAGGGCGACGCCCGCTTCTTCGCGATCGACACCCGCACCCTGCTGAGCGGCTACGTCGCCGGCCTGATGGCGCTGTCGCTCTCCGAGGGCGCCTACATGGCCGAGATCATCCGGGCGGGCCTGCAGTCGGTCGACAAGGGGCAGACCGAGGCCGCCCAGGCCCTGGGCATGAGCCGGTCCAAGGTCCTGCGGCGCATCACCCTGCCGCAGGCGATGCGGGTGGTCATCCCGCCCACCGGCAACGAGACCATCGCGATGCTCAAGGACACCGCGCTGCTGGCGTACGTCCCGGTGACGATCGAGCTGTTCTACCAGCTCCAGGCCATCGGCGCCCGGACCTACCAGATCTTCCCGATGCTGGTGACGGCGTGCCTGTGGTACCTGGCCATCACCAGTGTCCTGATGGTCGGCCAGTACTTCATCGAACGCCGCTTCAACCCCGGCCAGTACGGCGGCATCCGCAACCGCATCGTCGGAGGGGCGCACTGATGAGCGAGCAGACCGAGTCGGTCATCGAGACCCCCGAAGGCGCGGAGCTCCCCGCCGACGCCCTCGTGGTCGCCGAGAACGTCCACAAGAGCTTCGGCCGCCTGGAGGTGCTCAAGGGCATCGACCTCCAGGTCAAGCGGGGCGAGGTCATGTGCATCGTCGGCCCCTCGGGGTCGGGCAAGTCGACCTTCCTGCGGTGCGTCAACCACCTGGAGAAGCTCACCGCCGGACGCCTGTGGGTCAACGGCGAGCTGATGGGGTACCGGCAGAGGCGCGGCAGGCTCCACGAGCTGCGCGAGACCGAGGTCGCCGCCCAGCGCAGCGACATCGGCATGGTGTTCCAGCGCTTCAACCTGTTCCCGCACCTGAGCGTGCTGGGCAACATCATCGAGGCGCCGACGCAGGTCAAGCGCGTGCCCAGGGCCCAGGCCACGGCCAAGGCCAGGGACCTGCTGGAGCGCGTGGGCCTGCCGGACAAGGCCGACGCCTACCCCGACCAGCTCTCCGGCGGCCAGCAGCAGCGCGTGGCGATCGCCCGCGCGCTGGCGATGGAGCCGTCGCTGATGCTGTTCGACGAGCCCACCAGCGCCCTGGACCCGGAGCTGGTCGGCGAGGTCCTGGACGTGATGCGGGACCTGGCCCGGCAGGGCATGACGATGATGGTCGTCACGCACGAGATGGGGTTCGCCCGCGAGGTCGGCGACTCCCTGGTGTTCATGGACGACGGCGTGGTCGTGGAGGCTGGCGACCCGGCCGAGGTGCTGGGCAACCCGCAGCACGATCGCACCCGCGCCTTCCTCTCCAAGGTGCTCTGAGAGGCGCCTCGGACCACCGCCCTCCGGACGGCCCGCTCCCCGCACGGGGGGCGGGCCACCCGCTTTTCAGGAGAAACGCGCCGCCACCCCTTGACCCGGGGCCGCGGGGGACACAGAGTCGGGGTGATGAGCACAGCGGGCGAGGACATGAACGTACGGCGGTCGTGGACGGGTCGCGCGGAGCCCTGGGAGGGCCCCGCGCTGCGGCGCACCCGGGAGATCCTGTGCGCCGGGGCGCGCGAGCGCACCCTGGAGATCGGCGTGGGCACCGGCGCCAACCTGCGCTACTACCCGCCCCAGGTGCGGCTGACCGCGATCGACCCGGACTCGGCGGCGCTGGCCGCAGCCCGCAAGCGCGCCGAGGAGCTGGGGCTGGTCGCCCGCTTCGCCGAGGGCGACGCCCGGTCGCTGGACTTCCCCGACGAGAGCTTCGAGACCGTGGTGTGCACGATGGCCCTGAGCGCCATCGACGGCCAGGAGCAGGCGCTGCGGGAGATGTACCGGGTGCTGGTCCCGGGCGGGCGGCTGCTGGCCGCGGAGCGGATCGGCCACACCCGCTTCCCCGCCCGCCTGTGGGAGCGCCGCCGCGAGAACCCCAGACGGGCGCCGCGCGAGGTGGCCGCCGAGGCGGGTTTCCGGGTCGGCCACCACGACCGGCTGTTCTTCGGGACGGTCGAACGCATGGTCGCCCACCGGCCCTGACGCACACCGGTGTGCACGTAGGCTGGAAGAGGACCTGTCTCCTTCCACGACCGAGGTGATCCGATGATCCGTCCCGCCGTGCCCGACGACGTCCCGGAGATCGTCGCGATGATCCGGGAGCTGGCCGAGTACGAGAAGGAGCCGGACGCGGCGGTCGCCACCGAGGACGACCTGCGCGCGGCGCTCTTCGGCCCCGAGCCCAAGGTGTTCTCGCACATCGCCGAGGCACCGGGGCCGGACGGGGTCCCCGTCACCGTCGGCTTCTCGGTGTGGTTCCTCAACTACTCCACCTGGACCGGCAGGCACGGCATCTACCTGGAGGACCTCTACGTGCGCCAGGACGCGCGCGGCGGCGGGCACGGCCTGGCCCTGCTGCGCACCCTGGCGCGGATCTGCGTGGAGCGGGACTACACCCGGCTGGAGTGGTCCGTGCTCGACTGGAACGAACCCTCCATCCGCTTCTACGAGGCCCTCGGGTCGCGCCCCATGAGCGAGTGGACGGTCCGCCGCCTGGACGGCGAGGCCCTGACCGCTCTGGGCTCCCAGGGCCCCTGATCACGACCGTTCGTCTCGCGTTGGAATCGATCGCGCGGACACGATCCTTTCTCCCTGCGTCAGTGGCAGGGTGAAACGAGATACATTGCATTCAAGCGGCAACCTCGCCCCCCGAAGGAGGGACGTGACCGAAGAAACCGCTGTGCCCATGGCCGACGCCACCGGTGTACGCGACGCTGTCACCGTCAACATGCCCGCGGACAGCGCATATCTGTCCGTCCTGCGCACGGCGACGGCGGGCCTGGCCGCCCGGCTCGACTTCACCCTCGACGAGATCGAGGACCTGAGGATCGGTGTCGACGAGGCCTGCGCGATGCTCCTCTCCCAGGCGCTGCCCGGCACGGAACTGACCACCGAGTTCGAGCTCGCCGCGGACGGGATGCGCATCTCCGTCTCGGTGATCACCGCCGACGGCCGGCTTCCCGCACGCGACACCTTCGCCTGGACGGTGCTGTCCGCCCTGGCCGGAGAGGTCGACGCCGAGGTCGGACCCGATGATCGTGTCTCCATCGTCCTGTACAAACGCCGTGGCACCTTGGAGCCGGCGTGAGCGAAAGGGGGCCCGCTCTGACCGCGAAGACCGAGCACGCGGTGCCCGACCGGGCGCGCGCGAGAGCGCTGTTCGAACGCCTCAACGAACTCGACGCCGACTCCGAGGAGCGGCGCAGGATCCGTGACGAGCTCGTGGAGCTCCACCTGCCACTGGTGGAGTACCTGGCCCGCCGGTTCCGCAACAGAGGGGAATGGCTGGACGACCTCACCCAGGTCGCCACGATCGGGCTGATCAAGTCGATCGACCGCTTCGACCTGGAGCGGGGGGTGGAGTTCTCCACCTACGCCACGCCGACCATCGTCGGTGAGATCAAGCGTCACTTCCGGGACAAGGGGTGGGCCGTCCGGGTCCCCCGGCGCCTCCAGGAGCTGAAGCTCTCACTGACCAAGGCGGTCAGCGACCTGTCGCAGCGCGAGGGGCGCTCGCCGACGGTCGCCGAGCTGGCGGTGCACCTACAGATGACCGAGGAGGAGGTGCTGGAGGGCCTGGAGTCCGCCAACGCCTACTCGACGGTGTCTCTGGACGCCCCGGACAGCGGCGACGAGGACGCGCCCGCGGTGGCCGACTCGCTGGGGATCGTGGACGAATCCCTGGAGGGTGTGGAGTACCGGGAGTCGCTCAAGCCCCTCCTGGAGCAGCTGCCGCCCCGGGAGAAGCGGATCCTGCTGCTGCGGTTCTTCGGCAACATGACCCAGTCGCAGATCGCCCAGGAACTCGGCATCTCGCAGATGCACGTGTCGCGCCTGCTGGCGCGCACACTGGCCCAGCTGCGGCAGGCCCTGACCACCGACGACTGACACGCGCCGACGGCCGCGGCTCACCGATCCTTCTTCTCTCCCCACTCACCGGGGAACAGGGCCGCGGTCGTCGGAGGCGAGAGCACCGCCGCCGAGGCCGCCACCGCCACGGCCACCAGCACGCCGCCGATCAGGTACTGGCCGCTGGTGAACATGTAGTACGCCACCACGCCGAGGAACACCTGCGTGATGAAGACCGGCGTGCGCGCCCAGTCCTTGAGCCGCCACAGGCCCTGGGCGACGAAGATCAGCAGCGCCGCCACGCCCAGCCCGATGACGGTGAGCGGCAGCGCGCTGTCGAGTTCACCGGTGCGGCCGGTGACCGCGGTGAACATGCTGTAGATCCCGCCGATGCCGGCGGCCGCCCCGATCAGCGCCTCCAGCGCTGCGGCGACGACGACGGTGAACGGGCGGGAAGTTACCTCGGAAGACACCCCTTGAGGTTATCCCCGCCCCCGCGCGCGTGTTCTCCGGGGCGGCCGCGCCCGGTACGCCCCGGGCTCCGCACCGCCGGGAGCGCTCCGCATGCCCCTAGACTGGCCGTGTGCGCGCCCTTTTCATCGTGAACCCCCAGGCGACCACGACCACGTCGCGGACCCGCGAGGTGATCCTGGGCGCCCTGGCGTCGGAGCTGGACGTCACCGTCGCCGAGACCGAGTACCGCGACCACGCGGTCGAGCTGGCCCGCAAGGCGGCCGCCGACGGGTACGACCTGGTGGTGAGCCTGGGCGGCGACGGCACCGTCAACGAGGTCGTCAACGGCCTGCTGGCCACGCCGCCGGAGCTGAGGCGGCCGCGCTACGCGGTCATCCCCGGCGGCAGCGCCAACGTCTTCATCCGCGCCCTGGGGGTGTCCGGCGACCCCGTGGAGGCCACCGGGACGATCCTGGAGGCGCTGCGGGCGGGCCGCGAGCGCGAGATCAACCTGGGCCGGATCACCAGCGACCGGGACGACCGCTACTTCACCTTCTGCGCCGGGTTCGGCTGGGACGCGGACGTGGTCCAGCGAGTGGAGCACGAGCGCGCGAACGGGCGCAAGGCGACCCCGGCGCTGTACGCGGAGGTCGCGGTCAAGCTGTTCTTCGGCGGCGATATCCGCGATCCCTCACTGGGTGTGCAGACCCGCGGCGGCGGGGTGAACGACGTGTATTTCGCTCTCGTCACCAACACCACGCCGTGGACTTACGCGGGTGCGCTGCCGCTCCAGCCCACGCCCTCCTCCCGTTTCGAGCTGGGGCTGGACGCTTTCGCGCTCACCCAGGCGGGGCACCCCCTCACGGGGTGGATCCTTTCGCAGATGTTCTTCCCCAAAGGGCTCCCCGCGCGGGGCGACGGCTACCTGACCTGGCACGATCAGGACTCCCTGCGGATCACTTCGTCCCATCCGCGGGCGTTCCAAATCGACGGGGAGTACCTGGGGGAGCGGGAAGAGGTCAACTTCCATTCCGTACCGAAGGCATTACGAATCGTCTGTTAATTGTGGGCGCTGTCGCCATTCAACGGCACTGTGACGCATGCGACATGCCATACGGGACCTTTGACCCCGAGAGCTCTTGCACGCCGGGAGCGGGCCTGCCACGCTCAAGATATCGCCGCGAGTTACGGGCGAGTTAATTTGGGCGTTTCCCATGTGGCCGCGGGATGAACCCGTGGCCGGACACCACCGGTGGGACCCATCCATCGGGCGCCCGCCGTGCAGTGTTCGTGAAAATCTTCACAAACCCCCGGACCTCGACATGAGGAGTGGACCGCATGGACTGGCGCCATGACGCAGCCTGCCGTGACGAAGACCCCGAACTCTTCTTCCCCATCGGCAATTTCGGCCCGGCCCTGATGCAGATCGAAGAGGCCAAGGCCGTGTGCCAGCGCTGTCCCGTCAGCTCCGCCTGCCTGAACTGGGCACTGGAGAGCGGCCAGGACGGCGGTGTCTGGGGAGGCACCAGCGAGGACGAGCGCCGCCTGATCAAGAAGCGGCGGGGCATCCCCCACCGTTCGATGGTACGCAGCTGACCCGGCGCACCCGCACCGCCCCCGGTCAACGACCGGAAGCGCCTTCTGAGGGTCCCCGCCCGGCGCAGCGGGGACGCCCTCACACCTTCGGCTCCCGCCCGCTAGGGCAGTGACGCCTCCTCCCGATCCAGCGGCAGGGTGATCGCCACCTCGGTCCCGCCGCTCTCCTTGGGCTTGATGGCCAGGGTCCCCCCGAGCTCGCCCACGATGAGGGTCCGTACGATCTGCAACCCCAGGCTCGTGGTGCCCTCCAGGTCGAAGTCCTCCGGCAGCCCCCCGCCGTCGTCGGACACGGCCAGCTCCAGACTCCCCGCCCCCGGATACGACGGGCCGGCCTCGAACCGGCGCACCCGCACCTCGATCGACCCCGGCCCCTGGCCCAGGCCGTGCTCCACGGCGTTCTGCACCAGCTCCGCCAGCACCATCGACAGCGGGGTCGCCACCAGCGCGTTGAGCGAGCCGAACCCGCCCACCCGGCGCGGCACCACCGTGTTGCCCGACGACGTGGAGGAGACCTCCGCCGCCATCTGGATGACCCGGTCGGCGATGTCGTCGAAGTCCACGACCTCGTCGGGGGTGTGCGACAGCATCTCGTGGACGATCGCGATGGAGCCGACCCGGCCCACCGCCTCGTCCAGCGCCGCCCGCGCCTCGGGCACGTCCAGCCGCCGCGCCTGGAGCCGCAGCAGCGCCGCCACCGTCTGGAGGTTGTTCTTGACCCGGTGGTGGATCTCCCGGATGGTGGCGTCCTTGGTCATCAGCTCGCGCTCGCGGCGGCGCAGGTCGGTGACGTCGCGGACCATCACCAGGGCGCCGATGCGCACCTTGTCGATGATGAGCGGGATCGCGCGCAGCTGCACGGTGACCCCGCGCGCGTCCACCTCCGCCTCCTGCGGCGCCCGGCCGCCCGCCGTGTAGGTGAGGTTCTCGTCGCGCGCCTCCCCCGGCGCCGCCAGCTCCAGCGTGACGCGGTCCAGGCGGGCGCCCACCAGGTCGGCGGTGAGCCCCAGCCGCCGGTAGGCGGACAGGGCGTTGGGGCTGGCGTAGACGACCTCGCCGTTCTGGTCCAGGCGCAGCAGGCCGTCGCCGACGCGGGGCGAGCGCACCATGAGCGGGCCCTGGTCGATGAACGGGAACACGCCCTCGGCGATCATCTGCGCCAGGTCGCCGGCGCTCTGGAGGTAGGTGAGCTCCAGGCGGCTGGGCGTGCGGGCGGAGCTGAGGTTGGTGCTGCGCTGGATGACCGCGATGAGGTTGCCCTCCCGGCGCACCGGAATGGTCTCCTCGCGCACCGGGACCCCGCCCGACCAGTCCGGGTCGCCGTCGCGGCAGATCCGGCCCTCCTGCCAGGCGCGGTCGATGAGCGCCCGCCGGCCCACGACCCGGGGCGCGGTACGCGATGTGACGTCCGTCATATCGTCGTAGAGAACGGTCTCGACCAGATCGTCCTGGAACGCGGTGGGACCGGTGGTGGGGCGCATCTGGGCGATGGCCACCCAGCCCTCGTCGTCGCGCAACCGCACCCACAGCACCAGGTCTGCGAAGGAGAGGTCGGCCAGCAGCTGCCAATCGGAGACGAGGGAGTGGATCCACTCCAGGTCGGCCTGCTTGAGGGACGTGTGTCGCCTGATGAGATCACTGAGGTGAGGCACTCACAAATCATCCCATGAAGGAGTGCATACTCAAGAGGTACGCGCTCGACCAGTGGTCCACACCAATTCGGGCGCGGTCGAACGCGGAGGAGAGTGATGACCGGTCAGGGCACGCTGGACGGCAACCCCCGGGTGCCGAAGTACTACCAGGTGAAAAAGCAGCTCCTGGAGCTGATCGAGGCGATGCCGGCGGGCAACCCGGTGCCCCCGGAGCGGGCCCTGGCCACCCAGTTCGGGACCTCGCGCACCACGGTGCGCCAGGCGCTCACCGAGATGGTCGTGGAGGGGCGGCTGCTGCGCATCCAGGGCAAGGGCACGTTCGTGGCCAAGCCCAAGGTCGCCCAGGTGCTCCAGCTCACCAGCTACACCCAGGAGATGCGCTCGCACGGCCTGCACCCGGCCACCCGCATCCTCGACGTGAGCTACATCAACGCCGACGACCAGCTCGCCGAGCTGCTGGCGATCCGCTCCGGCGGGCGGGTGCTGCGCATCGAGCGGCTGCGGCTGGCCAACGGCGAGCCGATGGCCGTGGAGACCGCCCATCTGGCCGCCCGTCGCTTCCCGGGCCTGCGCCGCCAGCTGGACCGCTACGCCTCGCTGTACGAGGCGCTGGCGAGCGCCTACGACGTCTCGCTGGCCGAGGCGGAGGCGTCCATCGAGACCGTGCTGGCGACCCCGAACGAGGCCCGGCTGCTCGGTGTGGACGTGGGGCTGCCGCTGGTGCTGCACTGCCAGCACAGCTTCGACCGGGACGGGCACCCGGTGGAGTGGGTGCGCTCGCTGTACCGCGGCGACCGCTACAAGTTCGTCACCCGCCTGCGTCCCCCCACGGACTAGCGGCCGCCGGCGGGCGACCGCTCCCTCCGACCGGCGGCGGCCCGGCCGTCCCCCCTGACGGACCACTCCCCCGAACGCCCTCTCCGCGGACGAACGCGCCGTGCGGGCCCCGGGACCGCGCCCGGGGCCCGCACCGGCCCTCACACCCCCGCGGCTACTCGCGGCCCAGGACGGTGGCCAGGGCGTCCACCACCCGCGGGTCGTACTCGGTGCCCGCGTCCATGCGCAGCCGGTCCAGCACGGCCTGGCGGCGCTCGGCGTCGCCGTTCTCGCCCACCAGGTCGTCGAAGGCGTTGGCCACCTTGATGATCCGGCTGCCCAGCGGCGGCACGCCCTCGTCGCCGTCGCCGTTGACCGGCTCGCACTGGCGGCGCACCATCTCGGCGACCGGATCCAGCACCCCGGTCTCCCGGATGATCCCCGCGCCCAGTTCGGCGATGCGCCGCTGTTCGCGGGGCGAGGCCAGCACGGTCGCCCCGCCCGCGATGGGCTCGCGCAGCGACAGCTGGCCGATGTCGTGCATCAGCGCCGCGTACTCCAGCTCCAGCAGGTCGGCCTCGGCCAGGCCCAGTTCGCAGGCGATCAGGTGGGAGAGGTGGCTGACCCGGCGCGAGTGCCCGTTCTCCACGTACCCGCCCACCTCGGTGACCCGGGACAGCGCGCGGACCGTCTCCAGGTAGGTGCGGCGTACCTCGGCGTGCCTGCGGAACGCCACCTGCGCCACCAGCAGCGGGGCGCTGAACACCAGCAGCCCGGCCAGGCCGGTGACCGTGCAGGACAGCGCGATGAGCACACCGCTGGAGCCGATGGCCATGCCCGAGGCGAACTGGGCGCGCATCTCGTCGGCGGCCGCCACCCGCAGCCGGGTGTGCAGCCGCTCGGCGCGCAGCACCGCGGCCAGCAGGGCGTCGACGGTCCACACGGTGAGCACCAGGGTGAACATGAGCAGGCTCGCCGTCACCGACGGCCCCGACAGCTCCAGCTGTTCGGCGAGGGGGCGGAACGCGATGGCCAGCAGCCCGGCGGAGAGCACCCGGCGGGCGACGTCCTCCACCCGGGGGGCGCGGCCCACCGCGATGTGCGGCAGCTCGCCCAGTGCCACGCCGCAGGCGACCACCGCCACCACCTGCCAGGGAGAGTGGGCCAGGGGCCCCTCCCCCAGGCTCAGCAGGAAGGCGTACCCGACCGCCCCGGAGGAGGCGATCGGCGCGACCTCGCGGTGGCCGGGCAGGGTGATCCGCACCAGCTCGCCGACCGCGATGACCAGGCAGAAGCACAGGGCCACGTAGGGTTCGACGAACCCGGTGGCCGACGTCCACACCAGCGAGGCCAGCGAGACCGCGCCCACCACCGCCACCAGCACGGCGCGCACCGGGCGCGGGGTCCGCCAGATCGGCCCGGTCCGGCGCTGGTGGCTGAGTGCGCCGCCCTCGGGGCCCATCGGCCGCCGCGGGGACGGCTCTTCCGTCTGCCGCTGTGTCATCACCGGTCCCGACCGCCCGTCGCGGGCCCCGTGGACAGCGCCGTCGTCGGGGCGGCGGTGTCGGCGGCCGCCGGCACCGCCTCCTCGGCGGCGGGCGCGGCCGGGGTTTCGGACGGCACGGTGGACGGCACGGTGGGCGCCCCGGTGGACGACCCGGTGTCCGCGGCCGTCTCGGCGGTCGCCGCCCCACCCTCCGGGGAGGCCGCGGCCTCCGCGGCGGCCGAGCCGTAGCAGCCGCCCGGCGCCTCGGCGATGTCGGGCGTCTCCCAGCCCTCGCGCTCCACGGCGCGGACCAGGGCCTCAACCATGCGCGGGTCGAACTGGGTGCCCGCGCAGGCGCGCAGTTCGACGATCGCGTCCTCCACCGACCACGCCTTGCGGTAGGAGCGGGTGGAGGTGAGGCAGTCGAAGACGTCGGCGACACTGATGATGCGGGCGGACTCGGGGATCTCCATCCCCACCAGCCCCATCGGGTAGCCGCGGCCGTCGAGGCGCTCGTGGTGGTGCCGGATCCCGGCCAGGGCCTCGTCCAGGAAGCCGATCTCCCGGACGATCTCGTAGCCCCGGGTGGGGTGCAGCTTGATGGCGGCGTACTCCTCGTCGGTGAGCTTGCCGGTCTTCTGCAGCACCTTGGTGGGCACCCCGAGCTTGCCGATGTCGTGCAGCATCCCCGCGTAGCGGATCTTCTGCACCCGCTCGGCCGACATGCCCAGTTCGCGGGCGATCATGGCCGAGCCCTCGGCGACGCGCATGCAGTGGCCGCGCGTGTAGTAGTCCTTGGTCTCCACCGCCTGGCAGAGCGTGGCCAGGGTGGCCTCGTGCGCCCGGGCCTCGTCGGCCTGCTGGGCGAAGGCCCAGCGGGCGATGAACAGCGGCAGCAGGACCAGGAGCGGGGCGACGATCCCCACGCCGCCCCAGACGGCCGCGATGGCCAGGCCGAGCATCTGGTAGCCCATCGAGGACAGCTCGACCGCCACCAGCGGCCGCCAGTTGAACCTGCCGCGCCCGCGCGGGCGGGCCTGGCCGAGCGTCCAGAACAGGATCGCGACCAGCAGCGAGTTGAGGACGGAGTGGGTCAGGACCGCGGCGACGTAGGGGAGGACCACGGCCGGGAAGTCCTCCCGGCCGAGTTCTCCGACCACGCCGCCGCACAGCAGATAGACATGTCCGGCCGCGTACGCCGCCAGTGCGAACTGTGCCCCGTTGAAGGCCCGCTTGACCACGGCCTGCCTGCGGACCGCGAGGCAGGAGGCGAAACCGACCACCGCCGCCCCGACCGGGCCGACCAGGACGACCGCCGCCAGCGAGACCGCCGAACTCGGCGACATCCCTGCCCTGCCGCCCGATCCGACACTCGTACTGATCGACTCGGCGACCACGAACAGCAGTGCCACGAGGATCAGCGTCGCCGGATCCATGCCCGTATAGGGCCCGATGAGCAGGATGGTGACAGCACTGACAACGATGATCCCGACGTAGACACGCGCGCCCCCGGGAAGAGCCCGCACCCTCGTTCACCCCCCACCAGCGACGACCGGACTGTCATGGTTTCACCGGTTCTGTTCTACCACCAGGACCATCCGGTGAAGGAGGAAGCGGCCAGGATCGCCGCGACAGCGGTGTGAAGCAGAGCCATGAACATCGTCGTCCCCTCTCCCCTGAGCGGCATGCCTTGTTTTCCCCGGGCACGCCGCGTAAATTACCCCATTCGTTGGATATGGCGTCCAGTTTAACGGGCCTCGAAGGCACCCGGATTCCCCACAACCCGAACCATCGGCACTGCGGGCTCCGAAGGGGATGCGAAGTTCCGGAGTATGGAATTACTAATTCAATTAGCAATCCCGAATGACTACTCTGAGTGACCGACTTCTTCGGGGATGTGACCACGGAAGTCCGACGCCGGAGCCGCCCTGCCTGGAAGCCCACCGTGAAGGCCATCAGGGCCGACTACACAAAGTGACTGCACATGGGCGCTCCCAGCCCCCGCAGGAAAAATCATTCCGAGTCGATCACGGCCCGCGGCGGACGAAGGGGGTCGGGCGTGTCGCAGGAGTGGACGAAGGCGTCACCCGGAAAGTCCGATGACCAAAAACCCCCACTCCATAGGGGAATCCACGGAGCCATTCCCAAGAAATACCGCAAATCCCCACCAAGGCCTCAGCATATGACAAGAACCCAGAAAACCCTACAAGACGACGAAAAAGGCGGAAGCTGGAATTCCAGCTTCCGCCTCGGGACGTTCCGGCCTTCCCAAAAAAGAACCGGGTCCGTGTGGGGACCGCGTCCGTGCGTCAGACGGGCGTTCCGGGCCCCGCCGCCTCGCGGGCCGCCTGCTCGCCGCGGGCCCGCGCGAGCCGGCCCAGCACCTTGTCCCGCAGGTCCAGCGGCACCGGGTCGCACCCGCAGTGCTTGGCGACGAGCTTCTTCACCGCCTCGTCCAGCCCGTACTCCTCCAGGCAGGGACCGCACCCGTCCAGGTGCTGCCTGATCTGCTCGCAGTTGTTCTCTTCGAGCTCGCCGTCGATGTACGTGTAGAGCTTGTCGAGCACCTCACTGCACGGGGTGTCCCCGTCACGACCCTGGCCGCTCATTGCCGATCTCCTCGATCCGACCCGTCCTGACCCCGCCCGCCCGCGGACGATCCAGAGGCGGCGGCGCCGGCCGTGGCGCGCACCGCGGGGAGGAAACCGCGGTCGACCGCGTACTCCTCCAAGAGGGACCGGAGCTGGCGACGCCCCCGGTGCAACCGGGACATGACCGTTCCGATCGGCGTCCCCATGATCTCGGCCACCTCCTTGTAGGCGAAGCCCTCGACGTCGGCGAGGTAGACCGCGATCCGGAAGTCCTCGGGCAGCTCCTGGAGCGCCCGCTTGACGTCACTGTCGGGGAGGTGCTCCAGCGCCTCGGCCTCGGCGGACTTCAGACCCGCCGCCGTGTGCGAGGCGGCCTGCGCCAGCTGCCAGTCCTCGACGTCCTCGGTACCGGCCTGCTTCGGCTCGCGCTGCTTCTTGCGGTAGGAGTTGATGAAGGTGTTGGTGAGGATGCGGTACAGCCACGCCTTGAGGTTCGTCCCCTCCTTGAACTGGTGGAACGAACCGAACGCCTTGGCGAAGGTCTCCTGGACGAGATCCTCCGCGTCGGCGGGGTTGCGGGTCATGCGCAGCGCCGCGGAGTAGAGCTGGTCGAGGAAGGGAAGCACATCCCTCTCGAAGCGCTCTTCCCGCTCCTCCGCTGTCTCCTGGCCCTGATCCAAGCCCGTCGGCCTCCTCGCACTGGTCCCGGCTGGGAAATCCGTACCTCCAAGATACGGTTCCCCGGCACGGAGCCGTGCATCGGCACCACGTGGCGCGGTCAACGCCTCCTCGCGTTCGAGGCACGCACCGGCGATCGGCATGGTCTGGCGGTCCTCCTCGGGAAAATCCCTGGTGGCGGTGGGACCGGGGCCCTCCCCGGTCACGGTGTTCGGTCACAACAACGGCCGCCCCCCGCTGATTCCGGACCGGCCGTGGGCCGAAGGTCCCTTCTCCGTCGGAACTTCACCGATCGGACGCGTCATAGGAGGTGAGGCATGGCAGAGTGCGGGTAAGACCTTTGAAGGATGGGAGAGGAGTGCACGTGCGACCGTCCTCGACTCCGGCCTCCGACCGCCCCCGGTCACCGGCGGCCCAGTTCGCCACCCCCGACCGGCTCTCCGACTACTGGCGGTTCTACTGGGCCGTCGCCGAGGCGCAGATCGCCCGCTGGCTCCCGGAGGCCCCCTCCCGGCTGCTGGACCTGTCCAGCCCGGACTACCAGGGCACGCCGCGCGCCGTCGCCGCGGGCCACGACGTGGTCACCCTGCTGCCCTCCACGGACTCGGCGGTGCACCGTCCGCTGCGGCTGGTCAACAGGCGCGCCGAGGTGCCCCGGCCGGCCCGGCGCGGGCGGCTGCGCCAGATCGTGGGGGACGCGGCGTTCCTGCGCTTCCTGACCGCCGAGAGCTTCGACGGGGTGATCGCCGACAACCGGGTGCTGTCCCGGCAGCTGGCCACCGAGGAGTCGGTGGCCGAGATCGCCCGGGTGCTGCGGCCCGGCGGCCGGGTCCTGCTGTGCGTCGACTCGGTGGTGCTGGGCATGGCGCTGCTCGCCGAGCAGGACTGCTGGCCCGAGCTGAGCCACGCGCCCAGCGCCGACGTGCTGCTGGTGCCCTGGCCGGACGGGTCCATCACCCGGTGCTTCACCGCCGAGCAGCTCACCGACACCCTCACCGGGGCGGGGCTGGAGCTGGAGTGGATCAAACCCCGCACGGTGCTGTCGGCGTCCACGGTGGAGATGATGCTCGCCCGCGACCCGCGTTCGATGCACCGGCTGGTCGAGATGGAGCTGCGCGCCACCGAGTCCGACGACTACGTCGGCGTCCACCTCGTCGCCGCGGCCCGCAAACCCGCCTAGCGTCCCGCACGCGCCCCTTACCCCGAGGGGGATGGGGCACCCGCACGCGGCCGGTCTAGCGTGGAGGGGAGAGGGGTGTGAGGCGATGGGTTCGCTGCGGGGCTTCCAGGTGCTGTTCGGGGTGCTCGCGCTGGTCGTGGTGGGGACCGGGGCGATGGACGTGGTGTTCGGCACCGCCACGCTGCCCGGGGACACGGCGGTGGGCAGGGAGGTCGACAACAACTACCGGTTCTTCGCCGGGGTGTGGCTGGGGCTGGGGATCACCATGTTCGTGATCCTGCCGCGGGTGAACGAGCACGCCGCGCTGGTGTACGCGATCAGCGGTGCGGTGTTCCTGGGCGGTCTGGCCCGGGTGGTCTCGGTCTTCGCCGCGGGGGTCCCGGCGCCGTTCATGTTCGGGCTGCTCGCGCTGGAGATGGTGGCGCCGCCGGTGCTGGTGCTCTGGCACCGGCGGCTGCCCCGGGCACAGGTCAGATGGTGAAGAGGACGGCGGCCAGGGCCATCTGGGCGGCCAGGAGGAAGGCCGGGAGGACAGCCAGGAGGAGGGCCGGGCCGGCGCCGACGCCGGTGGTGAAGCTGTAGGCGAGGTCGCGGCGGTTCGCCCAGCGGACTGCGAGGAAGGGCCACAGGGTCAGCCACACCGCCAGCGGGTACAGCAGGACGTTGTCCAGGACCGGTGCCATCGGGAAGAAGTGCACGCCGACCACCAGGCAGATCCACGGCGCGAAGTACTCGCGGCGGCCCATCGCCAGCAGCACCAGCACGCCGAGCAGGGCCACGCCGAACTCGACGCCGAGGATGATCAGGTACAGGGTCATCTCCGAGCCCTCGTCCAGCACCGACCCCGAGTCCCAGTACAGCCAGGACAGCACTCCCCCGGCGACCGCCAGGATCATGCCCACCGCCGATCCGGCGCCCAGCCACCACTTGGCCCGCCCCGCGGGGGGCCGTTCCTGGGCCCACCCGAACCAGGCGGCGGCGAAGAAACCGAGGATCGCCGTGGTCATGGTGGCGTCGCGGAAGAGGATGTCCATGGGGCCTCACTGTTCGGGGGGTGTCTGCCCGGCCAGCCTTCCACAGCGCGGGCCCGGCCCGCCACGGCCAATCCTCAGAGGAACAGTCTCCCGTGGCGGGGCGGGCCCTAGAGGCTAGGAGCGTTCGGCGAGGGGGAGGTACACCCGCCCGCCCTGCTCCCCGAACTCGGCGGACTTGGCCGCCATCCCCCGCTGGATGGCCTCGACCGTGTCCAGCCCGTTCTCCGCGGCGTAGCGGCGCACGTCCTGCGTGATCTTCATCGAGCAGAACTTGGGCCCGCACATGGAGCAGAAGTGCGCGGTCTTGGCGGGTTCGGCGGGCAGCGTCTCGTCGTGGTACGCCGTCGCCGTCTCCGGGTCCAGGGACAGGTGGAACTGGTCCTTCCACCGGAACTCGAACCGGGCCCTGGACAGCTCGTCGTCCCACTCCTGCGCCCGCGGGTGCCCCTTGGCCAGGTCGGCGGCGTGGGCGGCCAGCTTGTAGGTGATGACGCCGGTCTTGACGTCGTCGCGGTCCGGCAGCCCCAGGTGCTCCTTGGGGGTGACGTAGCAGAGCATCGCGGTGCCGTGCCACCCGATCTGGGCGGCGCCGATCGCCGAGGTGATGTGGTCGTAGCCCGGGGCGATGTCGGTGGCCAGGGGGCCGAGCGTGTAGAACGGCGCCTCGCCGCACAGCTCCTCCTCCAGGCGCACGTTCTCCGCGATCTTGTGCATGGGCACGTGCCCGGGCCCCTCGATCATCACCTGCACGTCGTGGGCGCGGGCGATGTGGGTGAGCTCGCCCAGGGTGCGCAGCTCCGCGAACTGGGCCTCGTCGTTGGCGTCGGCGATGGAGCCGGGCCGCAGCCCGTCGCCGAGCGAGAACGTGACGTCGTACTCCCGGAGGATCTCGCACAGCTCCTCGAAGTGGGTGTACAGGAAGCTCTCCCGGTGGTGGGCCAGGCACCAGGCGGCCATGATGGAGCCGCCGCGCGAGACGATGCCGGTGACCCGGCGGGCGGTGAGCGGCACGTACCGCAGCAGCACGCCCGCGTGCACGGTCATGTAGTCCACGCCCTGCTCGCACTGTTCGATCACCGTGTCGCGGTAGATCTCCCAGGACAGCTCGGCGGGGTCCCCGTTGACCTTCTCCAGCGCCTGGTAGATGGGGACGGTGCCGACGGGGACGGGCGAGTTGCGCAGGATGCGCTCGCGGGTCTCGTGGATGCGCTTGCCGGTGGACAGGTCCATGATCGTGTCGGCCCCCCAGCGGGTGGCCCACACCATCTTCTCGACCTCCTCCTCCACGGAGGAGGTGACGGCCGAGTTGCCGATGTTGGCGTTGATCTTGACCAGGAAGTTCTTGCCGATGATCATCGGCTCGGACTCGGGGTGGCGGCGGTTGGCGGGGATGACCGCCCGGCCCACGGCCACCTCGGCGCGGACGAACTCGGGGTCCAGGCCCTCGCGTTCGGCGACGAACCTCATCTCGGGGGTGACGGTCCCGGCCTTGGCGTGGGCGAGCTGGGTGTCGGCCCCGTTCACGGGGGTGCGGGAGCGGATCCACTCCTCGCGCAGGGCGGGCAGCCCGGCGCGGACGTCGATGTGCGCGGTGTCGTCGGTGTAGGGGCCGGAGGTGTCGTACAGGTCGAAGTGGCCGCCGTCGGTGAGTCCCACCCGGCGCCCGGGGATGCGGAGGGTGAAGCCCTCTGGGGTCTCGATGTCCCGGTAGACCTTGGATGATCCCATGATGGGACCGGTGGTCACCCGGTGCTCCCCGGTGGTGGGACCGGTGTCACGGCTCTGCGAAGCCGTCATGGCATGCCTCCCTACGTCGGAATTACCCGAACAGGTTCTGCGGTCGGCGACACCGTTGAGTCGCCCTCTCAGCCCGCCATGGCGCGAGCTCCCGCGTTGCGTTATGTGGTTGTCGGGGCACGGTCGTGCCCGGGCGCGCCCGCGATGGGCGGGCGGCCTCGGACACTGTACACAGAGGCACCCCGGTCCCGTCCAGGGGGCCGGGGCCGAAAACCTCCGGAGCCGCCGTCAGAAAAGTGTGTCGGGCTCCGCCTCCGGGCCGCCGCCCGCCGGCAGCGGTGTGAGCAGGTCGGGGCGGTTGTTCTTGATGGTGTTGACGTCGGTGGACACCTCGTCCACGGCGAACCGGTCCGCCGGGGTGTCGGCCATGATGTGCATCAGCTCGTCGGGCCCGGTGCCCGGGTCCAGCCACGCGTCCCAGTCCTGCCGGGGCACGATGACGGGCATCCGCTCGTGGATGTGCGCGAGCGCGGGGGCGGCCTCGGTGGTGATGACGGCGCAGCTCCACACCCAGCCCGCCGGGTCCTCCTCGGGGGCCTCGGGGTCGCGCCAGCGCTCGAAGATCCCGGCCATCGCCAGCGGCTCCTCCCCGCCCGGGTAGTGGATGGAGTAGGGCTTCTTGTCCGCCTTGGCCTTGCGCTTCTTGTGGTCGGGGTCGGTGGCGGGCGAGGTGCTGGCCTGGACGGTGCCGTCCCTGCCGATGAGCTGCCACTCGTAGTAGGCGTCGGCGGGCAGCAGGCAGCGGCGGCGCCGGAACGCGGTGCGGAACGCGGGCTTGTCGGCCACGGTCTCGCTGCGCGCGTTGATCATCCGGTAGCCGATGTTGCGGTCCTTGGCCCAGGAGGGGATGAGCCCCCAGCGCAGGGTGTGCAGGGAGCTCGGCCCGGACGCCACCGTGTCCCCGCCCTGCGGGGGCGGGCCGAGCACGGCGTACACCGGGCGGCCGGGCGAGATGTTGTAATCCGGCTCCAGCTCCTCCAGCGGCGGCCAGGCGCGGGTGTCCACGTCCTCGCCGGGCAGGGACTCCTCCGGGAGGCCGAAGTCGAGCCTGAGCTGCTGCACGTTCCTGGACTGGGCATAACGACCGCACATGCGTCCGATCCTACGCCGACGGCACCGGCTCCCCACCCGTGACATCCGAATCCGCAGGCGTTCGCGCCTCTTCCGAGTTCTCCCGCACCTCGTCGGGAGCGCCCCGGCCACCGCCCCGGGAGCGGTCGCGCAGCGCGAGCACACCCCCGGCGACCAGCAGCAGGCCGCCGGCCGGGCCCAGGGCCCAGGGGGCCCACGAGTCCAGCGAACGCAGCAGCAGCGAACGCACCCGGGCCTGCTCGGCGCGGCCCGCGATCTGCTTCTCCTGCAGGCCCAGCTCGGCGTAGAGCAGCCGCACCTCGCCGGGCGCGTTCTGCGGGCGCAGCGTCTCCAGCCGCGCCTCGTGGGCGTTGATGACCGTGCCCGACACCGGTTCCACCCAGTAGGTGCGCATCACCTGCACCCAGCGCCCGGCGGTCACCGTGCCCTCGGCGCCGGGGGTGAACAGCCACGCGGGGACCTCGCGGGCGGATTCGGGCACCTGGGTCGCGGAGATCTCCTGCGTGTAGCGGCGCACGGTGAGCCCGGCGACCTCGTCGTTCCCCTGGAACTCCATGACGGGCGCGGCCCGCACCTCGGCGTCGTAGAAGGGGTGGTCGGCCTCCCCCACCCCGGGGGGCCAGGAGAACACCAGCCCGGCCTGGCGGACCGCCCGGTCGCCGTTGACGTGCTCGCCGCAGCAGTTGACGGCGCGTCCGGTGTCGCGGTCGACGATGGCGCGGCGGCTCCAGTGGTCGATCATCGCGCCCTCGGCGACGGTGTCCACCGACATCTCCCAGGCCGACCAGTCCGGGCCGTGGGCCTGGGCGCTGACGGACGTGTTGCGGACGATCCGCACCCCGTCCACCCACACCCAGTGGGAGGTGTCCAGGTACCCGGCGCCGTCGGCGACCATCGTGACCTCGAACCGGCCCTGGGCGGGCAGCACCGCCACCCGGTCGTACACGTACAGGGGCAGCATCGCGGCCAGCGTCAGCAGGAAGGCGCCGACCGCGGCCAGGAGCGTGCCCCGGGGCAGGGGGCGCCGCCCCGGGGTGTCGTCCGCGCTCATGTGCGGGCCTCCTCGTGGTCGCTCTCCCGGCCGCCGTCGCCGGTCACCGGGTCGGGTCCGGCACCGTTGCCGCCGTCGCCGTTACCACCGCTTCCGTTGCCGCCGCCGCCCGGCACGGCCGGGACCGGAGCGGCCGCCCGCTCCGCGACCGCCGGCCCGGGAGCGTCCCGGTGCCCGGCGGCCCGCCGCGGGTGGGCGTCGGCGCGGACCGGGTCGGGGCGCTGCCCCAGGGCCAGCACCAGGCGGGCCAGCGCGGGCAGGCACAGCAGCTGCGCGACCCAGCCGCGCAGGGGCTGGCCCACCAGGTCGGTGACGTCGTGGAACGGCATGTGGATCGCCAGGTGGGTGCCCGTCGCCATCGCCAGCCCGGCCAGGCCCAGCGACAGCGCCACCGGCCACGGCCCGGCCAGCGCGGGCAGGAGCCGCCCGCCCATGGACGGGCTGCCGGGCTTGGCGTGCCGGAGCCGGGTGGGCGCGCGGCGGCCCAGCCACCACATGCACAGCAGGATGACGCCGACCATCGCGGCGCCGACCGCCCCGGCGACCCACACCCCGTACGCCAGGCCCAGCGGCAGCACGAACCAGCGCGAGGGCCAGGCCGCCCCGGCCGCGGGCAGGGCGCGCGAGCCGCGCACGGCCCCGGCGGCCAGGGCGCGGCCGCCCGGCAGCAGGCGGCGCGGCCACAGGGCGGCGACCACCAGCAGGGCGGCCAGGACGCCGCCCGCGATGAGCGCCCGGTGGTAGGCCGCGTCGGGGGTGTAGGTCAGGGTGACCGTGCCCGCGCTGCCCGCGGGCAGCAGCCAGCCCTGCTTCCAGCCCTCCAGGCGGATCGGCTCCAGGACCTCCCCGCCCTCCAGGCGGGCCTGCCAGCCCTCGTTGTGGTTCTCGTTGACGACGAGGAAGGAGTCGGTGCCGACGGCCCCGATGTCGAAGCGGCGCTCCCCGGGGCCCCATTCGTGCACGGTCGCGGGGGCGGTCAGGGAGACCTCGGGCCGCTCGGCGAACGACTCGCCCGACCCCACCACGGCGGAGCGGACCTCGTACCGGTTGCCGGGGTCGACGACGACGCGGTTCTCGCCCGCCACCAGGTCCAGCGCGGTGCAGCTCTCGTAGCGCAGCGGCCGCCCGGTGAGCTGGTCGGCGAGGGTGCCCTCGCTGATCCGCGTCTCCACCCGCTGGCCGTTGACCCGCAGGGTGGGGCCCAGGCCGCAGGCGGTGGAGGCGTCGGCGTCGGGGACCGGGTCGACCGGGGCCACGCCGGGCAGGGCGATGGTGCCGATCTCCAGGGCCTGGCCCTCGGGGCGTTCGAACGTGATGCGCACCTCGTCGGCGGTGAACGGGGCGAAGTCGACCCGGCCGCTGCCGTCCAGCCACCCCTCGCGGACGGTGCCGCCGCCCTCGACGGTGACCTTGATGGGGCGCAGCACGCTGTCGGCGCGCGGGAAGTCCACCGCGAGGTGGCCCAGTTCGACCGCCTCGCCCAGCTCGATGTCGAGCCAGGGGTGCTTCTCCTCGGGGTCGGGGTACCAGACGGTGCTCTCGTCGTCGTCCAGGGCGCCGCGGCCCATCGCCGCCGGGTGCTGCACGGCGGTGGAGGAGGCGGTGACGTAGGGGTGCGTCCCGGCGCGGTTGGCCGCGTTCTCGGCCTCGCGCGGGTCGGTGAGGACGACCTCGCCGGACACCGAGTGCGGGGCGGCGGCCGCGGCCGAGGACAGCTCGAAGGTGCGGTCCAGGCGGCGGGCGTCCTCGCCCTGCACTTGGAGGCCGCTGTTGCACACCCACACGTGGGAGCCCTCCATGCACCCGGGGGCGGTGCCGGTGGACCCGGTGAAGAGCAGGGTGCCGGCGTCGGCCGGGCCGGGCACGCGCAGGGTGCGGGCGGGTTCCAGGCCGGGCACGGAGATGGAGGTGATGCCCACCCGGGTGCCGAACCGGTACTCGGGCTCCCAGGCCAGTTCCTCCACCCGCAGCCGCAGGGTGGTGGTGGCCCCGGGCGGGACCATGACCTCCTGGGGGTCGCCGGTCTGGGCGACGGGCGCGTCCACCTCGCCGGTGTCGGTGACGACGCTGATGCGGGAGGGCGGCGGGTCGTTGGCGAACTGCTCGAACGCGACCGTCAGCCCGGTGAGGTCCTGGGGTTCGGCGAACTCCACCTCGATCCACTCGCCCAGGGCGCCGGTGAACGCGCTGGAGCGCCACGAGGTGGTGAGGTCGTCGTCGAGCGCGGCCTGCGGGCCGTGCCCGGGGTCGCGGTCGGCGGCGCGGGCGCCCGCGCCCGCCTCGGAGGAGGAGGCGCGCACCGACGCGATCCCGATGTCCTCGGCGTGGGCGGTGTAGCCCTCCCAGGCGGGGTCGACGATGTCGGGGGCGGGCACGTCGCGTTCGAGTTCCTCGTCCTCGGTGAGGGTGGCCGACACGTTGCGGCGCACGTCGGGGTAGACGACCTCGCGGCGGCGGGCGGTGTCGGTGACGATGGTGTTCTCCGCGGACACCTGCTCGGTGCCGGGGTCGTCGCCCAGCAGCACCGGCCGGTCGTCGGTGATCAGCCCTTGCTCGGCCAGGTACAGCAGCGATTCGGGGCCGCCGGTGACGCGGACGGCCTCGTCGGCGGGCACCACGCCCACCGTCGGGGCGGCGTCCTCCACCTCGTAGATCGTCAGCGCCGGGTAGGGCTGGTCGAACCACTGCGAGGCGGACTGGTGGTCCAGGGAGCCGATGAGCGACCCGAACTCGGCGACCGGCCTGATGCCGGGCGAGGAGTTCAGCGCCTGGTGGACGCGGGCCGGCCAGCCGCCGTGGTTGTCCACGCGCTGGATGTCGTTGCGGACCAGCAGGTGGGTGACGCCCATGCGGGCCAGGGTGGCGGAGAGCCCCTCCGAGCCGCGCCCGGAGGACACCCGCTGGTCGATCTCGTGGGTGAGCCGGGAGACGCCCGCCGAACCCCACGGGATGATCTGGTGGTTGGTCCAGGCGCCGTCGAGGAGGGGTTGCAGCGGCTCGTCCAGGGGGCGGCCCCACTCGTACTCGCCGCGGCCGGAGCCGGGCAGCGCCATGGTCATGCCGCGTTCGTCGGAGCGGTCGTTGAGCCAGTCCACGGCCTCGCGCCAGTACCCGGGGATGGCGACGAACCCGCCCGCCGGGGCCACGCCGACGGTGGCGATGGGGATGAGGGTGACCAGGAACGCGGTCGCGCACACGGCGGCCACGGTGCGCCGCACCCGCCCGGAGACGGGTTCGCCGCGCCGGTCGGCCCGGTCGCGGGCGACCACCACGGGCAGGTGGGCCAGGCCCAGCACCAGCGGCAGCCGGATGAGCGCGTCGAACTTGTGGACGTTGCGGAACGGGGCGAGGACGCCGTCGAGGAGCTCGCGCATGGTCCCCGCGAACGGGCCGGTGAGGTCGCCGGTGAAGCCCGCGACGACGATCGCCGTGCCGGTGAGCAGGGTGGTGACCAGGAAGAGGCGTTCGGGGGTGCGCCGGTTGATGAGCCCGGCCAGGCCCAGCCCGGCGACCAGCGCGGTCACCGCGATCAGCCAGGGGGTGAGGGACAGGGCCGCGCCCGAGGGCAGCGCCGTGTTGCCCTGGTCGGGCAGGAAGCCCATCCAGTTGGAGGTGCCGCGCAGGGCGTTGAGCAGCGAGGTGATGCCGGTGGTGACGGCGGCGTCCTCGGTGTAGGGCATGAACGAGTACACGAACCGCGACATGAGCAGCAGCGGCGCGATGTACCAGAACGTGGCCAGGACCAGCGCCACCGACCACCAGAGGATCATCCGCCGCTTGCGCGGGCCGCGGGCGCGGGTGAGCAGGTACAGGCCCGGGACGATGAGGACGGCCAGCTCCGAGGCGGCGTTGGTGCCGCCGCACAGCAGGAACGCCGCCCCCGACAGCAGCGCCATCCGGGCCGGCGGGTACCCGTGCCGGGCGCCCAGGATGAGCGGCAGCAGCACCCACGGCATGAGCAGCATCGGCTGGAGCTCGGCGGAGTTGTACGACAGCAGCGTCAGCACCCGGGGGGCCAGCGCGTAGGCGACGCCGGCCAGGATGCGGGTGTTGACGGTGCCGATGTCCAGCGCCTCGGCGACCTTGTACACGCCCAGGAACGCGGCGATCAGCAGCACCGCCATCCACGAGCGCTGGACCAGCCACTCGGGCATGCCGAGCCACTCCAGCGCCAGGTGGAAGGGGGCGTTCGGGAAGAAGTACCCGTAGGCCTGGTTCTGGATCTGCCCGAAGTAGGAGGCGTCCCACAGGTGCAGGGCGCGCTCCATGAACCCCAGGGGGTTGGCCGTCAGGTCGAGCTTGGTGTCGCTGACGATCCGACCGGGGTCGATGCTGGCCGCCAGCGCGCCCAGGAGAAGGCACACCGCGAGGACCTTGAGCCGCCGCAGCAGCCTCTCGTCCACTCCCCCGGGGACGGGGGGCGGTGTCCTGGAATCCTCCGGTTCGCGCCTGGCGGTGGATTCCGTCGAAGTCACTTCTCTGCTTTCCTGCCTGACGTGGTGTCGGGGGCGTCCGCGCCACCGGGGAGATCGAGTTCGCGGGCGACCAGGCGGGTCATCTCCGCGCCGCTGGCCTCCCAGGTGAAGCGGTCGGCCCAGGCCCGGCAGGCCCGGCGGACGGCGGCTCTGCGGTGGGGGTCGGAGAGCTCCTTCAGCGCCCGGGAGACGACGTCGGCCAGTTCCTCACCTTCGCGCACCAGCCATCCGGTTTCTCCGTCCCGGACCGAATCGCGCAATCCGTCCACATCGTAGGCCACGGTGGGCACGCCCAGGCGGGCCGCCTCGATGACGGTCAGGCCCCACCCCTCGAACTCGGAGGCGGTGACGTGCAGGTGGCTGGAGGTCAGGACGCTGTTCTTGTCCTCCTCCGGCAGGAACCCGTGGAGGCGGACCCGGTCGGCGGTGCCGTCCCGGGAGATCTGCTCGGCCAGGTGCTCGCCCTCGGGGCCGCGGCCGACGATGTGGACACGCAGCCGGGGGTGCTCGCCCTCCAGGGTGCGGGCCAGGTCGGCGACCTCGGAGACGCGCTTCTGCACCACGAGGCGGCCCAGGCTGACGATCGCCGGGTCGCCCATGTCGTCGGGGGCGTCGTCCAGCGGTTTGAGGGGGCCCTGCACGCCGCCGTTGTGGATGATCTCGATGGGGGCGCGCCAGCCCAGCTTCTCGCGCAGGGCGCGGCGGGAGGACTCCGAGACGGTGACGGTGGTGCAGTCGCGGTAGACCCACGAGGCGACGGTGGACTCGATGAACCGGCCGAACCACGCCAGCGGCGCCGAGAAGTAGGCGTTGAACTGGAGGTCGTGGACGTGGTGGACGACGCTGACCACCCTGGTGCGGCGGCGCAGCACCAGGCGGGACAGGAAGGGGATGCCGTTCATGCAGTCGAAGGCGAGCTGGTACTCGCGGCGCCACAGGGCGAGCCAGGCCATCACGCGCGGGTAGACGGTGAAGCGGCCGCCCATACGGCGGATGACGATCCCGTCCTTGGTCTCCACGCGGGCCTGGTGGGGCTCGCGGCTGGTGAGGAAGGTGACGATGGCGCCGCGTTCGGCCAGGTGGCGGCTGATCCGCCAGGCGTACTCCTCGGCGCCGCCGGCGGCGCTCTGCCAGGGGTCGCGCCAGTTGACCATGACCAGGCGGACACCGTCGAGCCGGGGGCCGAGGTCGATGGGTGCCTCCTCGGCGACCGCCGGGACCGGGGCGGGGTTCGCGGTGACCGTGGGCAGGCCTCGGTGGTGGACCTTCGAGAAGACCACGCGCTCTCCTTCCGCGGGGTGTCCGGGAGGCGGCGCGTTCGACACTCTTCGCATTCAAATGAACACGGAGAGCGATGGCGCACGGGAAGAACGGTGCGCACGCCGAACAGGCCCATCGGCCGGACGTCTGTGGGGACGGGGGCGGTCGGGACGGGCGACCGCAGGGACGAGGGAACGGATGGGCGCCCCGCTGGGGGCGAGGCGCCCGAAGGACCTCGTTGAACTCGGGCGGACTAGCGGTCGCCGTAGTTGTAGAGGGTTTCGTTCACCGGTTCCGCGGTGGCGGTGGACTCGGTGGCGACGTTGGTGACCACGTAGGCCGACCCGCCAGCCAGAGCCGCACCGATCACGCAGGCGGCGATTACCTTGATCACTAGGGGATCTCCTTCCGCGCGCCCGGACGCCGTTCGACGCCGGTGCGCTGGAACCCGAGACTAGAACCTGATCTAGCTACAGACCAGATGATTGCCCCAACTGTAACTAACCCGCAGGTAACTTCCAACCCCGAAATGTCGGCTTCTTCCGCCTTGATCGGCCCTTCGAGCACCTCAAGCAGGGTGAAACCGGACCCCTCGACCACCACCGAGAACCCGTCCGCCTCAGACCAGAACCGGTTATCGACCGGGGCGGACACCGCCACGTACCGAACACCCAGCCCGGCCAGCGCCGCCGCGTCCAGGGACTCGGGCAGCCCGGTCCCGGGGTCGATGCCCAGCACCCGGGCCGCCTCCCGCGCCCGGGCGTCCTCCCCCCGCACCACCACGGTCCCGCCGTCGGGGGTGCCCACCACCAGGTCGTCGTTCCAGACCGTGCGGCGGTCGAACAGCCTGGTCGCCGGGTCCAGCACCACCACGGGCTCCCCCGACCAGCCGATTCCCCGGTAGGCGCTCCAGGGCAGCACCAGCACCGCCCCGGGCCGCCCGTCGGCGGCCACCGCCGCCTGCGCCTCCCGCCACTCCTGGGGATACTCCACGGGCGTCAGCGCCCCCTGCGCCCCCCACCACAGCCCGAACGACAGCACCACCGGCAACCCCGCCAGCGCCGCCCCCGCGCCCAGCCCCACGATCCGCCCGGCCGCTCCCCGCTCCCCCGCGGCACCGCCCGCCTCAGAGGCTCCCGGCGCACCAGACGCCTCGCCGCCCTCGACCGCCCCTTCAGCTCCGGAGGCCCCCGAAGGGAGCGCGGGCCCGGCGGCGGTGCCACCGGTACCGGAGGCCACCGGCACACCGGGCGTCATGCCGCCCTCGACCGTCCCATCGGCCCCGCAGGCGCCCGGCGCGCCAGGGGTCCCGCCGATCCCAGTGGCCACCGGCGTATCAGGCGTCCCGGTGTGCTCGGCCGTCCCGGCGGGCCCAGCGGCGCCCGGACCGACCGCGGGCCCGGCGGCGGTGTCACCGGTACCGGAGGCCACCGGCGCACCGGGTGTCCCATCGGCGGTGGGGGGCAGGGTGAGCCAGTGGGCGACGGCGCCCAGGCCGAGGGCCTGGAGGAGGGCGAGGGGGGCGACGTAGAGCTGGCCGTCGCGCAGCGGGCCGAAGCCCGGCCACAGGTCGATGAGCGCCGCCGTGAACTCCCGGCCCGGGGCGGTGACGCCCAGCAGGGCGATCCCGAACCCCAGTAGTGCCGCGGCGGTCAGCCCCGGGCCGAAGGCCGGGCGTTCGCGGTACAGCCACCAGGCCCAGCCCGCCACGGCGGCCAGGCACAGGGCCAGCCGCAGAGCGGTCAGGCCCGGGTCGCCGTGGTGCACCGGCACGGCGTTCGCGTTCCATATCCCGCCCAGCAGGAACAGCGACCCCACCGTTCCCAGCGGGGTGTCGGCCCGCGGTGCGAAGGCCTCCACACCGGCCGGGTCGGTCGTCGCGCCAGAGGCGCCCGCCGCCAGCGCGGGGACCAGCCAGGGCAGCGAGACCACGGCCAGCGCCGCGGCCAGCAGCGCGCCGCGGCGCGGGCCGCCGCGGCCCCACAGGGCCACCGGCCCGGCGGTGAGCGCGGTCAGGACGACCGAGGAGAACCCGCCCACCGCCGCCGGGATCAGCGCGCGCACCACGCCCGGCAGTGGCCCGCGCGCGGCCCCCACCGCCCAGGGCAGCCCCGCGTAGCCCAGCAGCACCGCCCACTGGCCCAGCAGCAGGCGTTCGGCCACGAACGGGTTCCACACGTACGCCAGGCCCGCGGCGGAGGCGGCGATCAGCGTTCCGGCCCGCGGCGGCCCCAGGGCGTCCGACATCAGCCGGGCAGCGCCCGCCGCGCCCACGACGAAGACCGCCGCCAGCGCCAGCGACTGCACCACGTCCCCCGGCAGCGCCCGGGACAGCGCCGCCACCACGGCGTCGCTGGGGATCGCCCGGGGGAACCCGTCGGCCCCGCGCAGCACCGTCGGCAGCGACAGGTCGGGCACGAACACCATGTCGTAGCGCAGCACGTAGCCGCGTCCCAGCGCCGGGCCCAGCGCGAGCACCGCCGAGACCAGACCCACCGCCCAGGACAGCCAGCGGGACATGCGCGCCCCCTTCACCGCTAGGACCGGGCCGTCAGGATCGAGTCGGAGAACCGTCCCTCGACGTAATCACGGTAGGTTCGCACGACGATCTCGTAGTCGCCCGACACCGTCACCGCCCACCGCGGGTCCCGGCCCGTCGACCCCAGGGTGCGCCACCCCTCGCCGTGGTCGGGGCCCAGGTCGTCGCGCCGCTCGCAGCGGGGCTCCCCGGGCGGGGGCGGCGCCACCGGCGGTTCCGGGTCCGGCCGGGGGTCGGGCCGGGGCGTCGGGGTCGGCTGCGGGTCGGGCGGTGCGGGGCTGGGGTCGCCGCCGCCCGGCGGCGGCTCGTCCGGCCCGTCGTCGGGCCCGCGCGCCCCGCCGTCGGGGTCGGCCGGTGCCCGCCGGTCGTCGGCGAAGGTGCAGCTCAGCGGCCGCACCCACACCTCGTAGTGGGTGGCGTCCTCCACCCGCTCCCACACCAGGGTGGCACCGCCGTCCTGGAGGCGGATCCAGGCCGGGCCCGGCGGCGGGTCCTTGCGCCACACCAGCTGAATGGGCTCGGAGGCCTCACCGGCGTCGCGCCCCTTGAACGGGATCACGGTGAACTCGTACCGGGCCCCGCTGAACAGCCCCTCCACCAGCGCCGAGCGCTCCCCGCCGTCCTCGTCGATCTCCAGCGGCAGCACGGTCTCGTCGTCGGGGTCGGGGCTCACCCGGCGCTGGGTCACCCGGTAGTCGGTCGCCCCCGGCACCGCCGCCCAGCTGAGCACCAGCCCGTCGTCGCCCTCCTCGGGCCGGGGCTCGGGCGCGGTCGACGGCCCGACCGCCACCTCGGGCAGCGGCCGCGTGTAGGCCGGGCCCACGCCCAGGGGCTCGGCGAGCGCGTCGGCGAACGCCGCGGCGATGCGCAGCTCCCCCCGCGCGTTGGGGTGCGCCTCGTCCCAGTTGTCCCGGACGGGCGAGTACCCGTCGGCGACCCGGGCGATGACGACCGGCGACTCGGCGGAGGTCAGCTGTTCGGCCAGGGCGACCACGCCCATGTTGAAGCGGGTGATCTCGGAGTTGGCCCGGGCGTCGTCCGCGGTCCCCTCCACCGGCGGCAGCTCGCCCACGACGAACCGGGTCTCCCCCTGGACCACGCGCACGGTCGAGATGGTCTCGCCGACCCCCTCCAGGGCGTGGTCGGCGTTGCCGCCGGACAGGATGTCGTCCAGCCCGGCGAGCAGCAGCAGGTACTGCGGCTCGTACTCGGCGGCCTGCCGGGACACCTCGTCGGAGAGCTCGCCGGCCGAGTACCCCCAGCGGGCGGCGTGGTCGCGGTCGAACCCGGGCTCGGCGTAGGAGTCGTCGCCGAACTCCTCGCCGTCCAGGTCGTAGAGGTCGTCGTAGGGGCCGACGAAGTCGACCTCGACCCCGTTCCCGGTCAGGTGCCGCCACAGGTGGTAGCGCCAGGTGCGGTCGCCGCTGCTGCCCTGGGTGAGGGAGCCGCCGACCACCATCACCTTGAGCTCGCCCGGGGGCGGCCCGGGCACGGGGACCGGGCCGTCGGCGGCCGGGTCGCCCTCCCCGGTCAGGCCGGAGGACCCGGCCTGGATGAAGAGCAGGGTGACGGCCATCGCCGCCAGCATGATGCCGAGCAGGCCCAGGGGCCCGGGTTCGAAACGGGAGGTGCCGGAGCCTCGGTGGCGCCAGGCGGCCAGGCCGCGCCAGGTGAGGGTGCGCCAGCTGACGTCCTGCCAGGTGAGGGTGCGCCAGTACGCGACGCGTTCGCCGATCCCGGCGCGCAGGGCGTCGCGCCCGTGGGTGAAAGCCTCCCGCAGCGGGGCCCGGACAGCACTCGGCTCGGCTCCGTCCTCTGCCGCAGAGGATGCGGAGGCGTCCTCCTCGGGCTCACCCGGGTCCCGCACCGTTCCCCAATCCGACCGCCGCAGCGGCATCGGAACGTGTTCTAGATCAGCCGCCGTCGCACTACCAAGCCACTGGTAGAACTGACAAGGCCTGGCGGCCACAGCACAAAGCTGGCCACACCAGACTAGAACTGGTTATATGGAAGCCGTCAACCCGAGTACGCCCTCTCTCCGGGGAACCCCGAGGAAACGGGGCCACCGGGAGAGCAGGGGACAGGGCCGCAGAGCATGACGTTAGCGGCACCGCGTACCCGGCGCGACACACCCCCTCCCGAACCCCGCCGCCGTCCCCGATCCGAAAGGCGCCCGACGTGATCGGACTCGTGGTCGCCCTGCTGGCCGCCGTGGTCTACACCGTAGGCCTCACCGTGGAGCAGCGGGCCCTGCACGGTTCGGAGTCGATCTCCATCAACCGCCCCCTGCACCTGGCCCGCGTCCTGCTGGGCAACCCGCGCTGGGTGCTCGGCTGCGTGTTCGCGGCGCTGGGCAGCGTCGGCCTCATCGTCTCCCTGGGCCTGGCCCCGGTGTCGATCGTCCAGCCGGCCTTCGCCGCCGGGGTGGCCTGCGGCCTGCTCGTCATGACCCTCGTCCTGGGCGAGCGCATCACCCGCGGCGAGTACGTCGCCCTGGGCCTGATGCCCGTGGCGCTGGGCCTGCTGGGCCTGTCCACCGCCGACGGCGGCGAGACCGGCACCACCGCGCACACCCCCCTGCTGGTCGCCGTCAGCGTCACCACCGTCATCGCCTGCGTCGCCGTGATGGCGTTCGTCGGCGGCCGCGGCCGGTACGTCTCGGCCGCCGCCATGGGCGCCGCCGCCGGGCTCGCCCAGGGCAGCGCCGGACTCCAGGGCAAGGGCCTGGGCGGGCTGCTCAGCGACCACGGCCTGTGGAACGCGATCGTCCCCGCGCTCCTGTCCCCGTTCCCCTACCTGTACGCCCTGGGCTGGGCGGTGGGGATCGTGCTGTTCCAGACCTCCATGCAGCGCGCCCGCGCCTCGATCACCGCACCGGTGTCGAACGTGGTCGGGAACGTGTTCATGGTCGTGGCGGGCACCCTGCTCTTCGGCGAGAGCCTGCCCGAGGACCCGGTGCTGCTGGGCCTGCGGGTTGGCGGCTTCGCCCTGACCCTGGTCGTGGTGGTGCTGGTCCGCGGCAACGTGGCCCGGGCCGAGGCCGACACCAGCCGCAAGCGCGCCGCCTCCCTGGTCGAGAGCTGACAGGGCGCTGACACGGCGCTGACGCGCTACCGACACTGACACGGCACCGACGTGGCGCCGACGGCACTGACACGGAGCTGACACGACACCGACACCACAGCGCTGACACGGCACCGCCGGGACCCCCGTCGGGGCCCCGGCGCTCGGCTGATGTCAGGCGGCGACCGAAACGGCCTGGCGCAGCCCGGGGGCCGCGACGTCGGCCCAGGCACGCAGCACGTTCTCGGGGCGCTCGGTCTCGTCCTCGGCCAGGATCAGGCCGGGCTCGGCGACCCAGGCGCCCAGGTCGGCCAGGAGGATGCGCAGGTCCTCCTCGATGCCGTGGCTGTTGCGCAGGTCGTCCACGACCGCCAGCGGCACCGCGACGGTGTGGCCCAGCCCCAGCTCGGGCAGGCGGTCGAGGAACACCTTGAGCAGTCCGGTGTAGGTGCCGTGCGCCTGCGGGGAGGCGACCAGCAGGACATCGCTCTCGCGCACCCTGGCCAGGGCGCCGTCGACGGCGGCGGAGGATTCGGCGAGCAGCTCCGGGCCCAGGTCGCCGAGGTCGATGACCTCGGGGGCCCCGGTGACGCCGGCGCGGGCGGCGATCTCGGCGGCGGCGGCCAGGGCGGTGGAGCGGATGGAGGCGCGGGAACGGGGGGCGGCGACGAGCACGGTGAAGCGGGTCATGCGAGAACTCCTGGGTTCGGTCAGAGCGAGCCGGGATCGACCGGAGGAACCGTCGGGGGCGGTGATCGGGACCTGATTCCCCGACAGTGGGGATTGCGGTTCGGTGACACCGGAGAGGACCGTCGTTCCTCTTACCGACACGGTGCGCGGACCTCGTCGTCCTGGACGTGGTGTGTCGGGTCTGGCGGGGCTGCTCCCTCAGGCCGGTGTACGGCCTGGGACCCAGAACTGGGAGAAGATGAGCGTCCGGTGTCTGCGAAGGTCGGACCACGGGGTACACCCGTGGCGCGGGGCGCGGGGCCCCGCTGGGCGCTAGCTACGACAGAGCGCGCTCGCCTGCTGTCTGAGATCGACGTGCAGGCGCTGGACAAGCAGCTCACCGGCGGACATGCCTCCATCATGGGGCGACGCGGCCGCTATCGTCAATGCGTACCGGCGACCCTCCTGGAACCCGTTCCGCCCCGGATCGGACGGTCCACCTTTCGGACAGGCGTCCCGAAGAGCGGGATTTCCCAGCTCCGCAGGGGGTGTACGGGTCGGCGGCGGGGGTGCACGCCCCGCTTCCCGAAGGTTCGGTCACACAAATGTAATGTGCGACACACATGCCCTGCGCACGGGGTTCGACGCGAGAGAGAGTCACGAACATGGTGCACGACCCCGTCACGCTCACCGGCGCGCGAGTGGTCACCCCCGACGGTGTCCACCGGGGCCGCGTCCGGATCGAGGGGGGCCGGATCGCCGCCCTGGAGCCCGACTCCGCGGACGCCCCCGCCGGGCGGGTCCGCGACCTGGGCGGGGCCTGGGTGGCCCCGGGCCTGGTCGACGTCCACGTCCACGGCGGGGCGGGGCACGCGTTCCCCGACGCCGACCCCGAGGGCGCCCTGGCCACGGTCCGGTTCAACCGCTCCCGCGGGGTGACCTCGATGGTGGGCGGCCTGGTGGCGGCGACCCCGGAGGACACGGTCCGCCAGGTGGCGGCGCTGGCCGAGCTGTGCGACGCGGGCGAGCTGGCGGGGATCTACCTGGAGGGCCCGTTCATCGCCCGGTCCAAGTGCGGCGCGCACGACCCGGACCTGCTGCGCGACCCGGACACCACCGAGTTCGACGCCTGGCTGAAGGCGGGCCGCGGCCACGTCCGCATGATCACGGTGGCTCCGGAGCTGCCCGGCGCCCTGGACCTCGTCCGGGCGGCCGCCTCCTCCGGCGTGGTGGCCGCGGTGGGGCACACCGAGGCGTCCTACGAGACGACGCTGGCGGCGGTGGACGCGGGGGCGACGATGGCCACCCACATCTACAACGCGATGCGGCCGCTGGGCCACCGCGACCCGGGGCCGATCGCGGCGCTGCTGGGCGACGAGCGGGTGACCGTGGAGCTGATCATGGACAACGTCCACGTCCACCCGGGTGCGGCCGGGCTGGTGTTCGCGGCGGCGGGCGCCGGGCGGGTGGCGCTGGTGACCGACGCGATGTCGGCGACCGGGCTGGGCGACGGCGAGTACACGCTGGGCGACCTGCGGGTGCGGGTGAGCGACGGCGAGGCGCGCCTGGTGGAGACCGGGGCGATCGCCTCCAGCACGATCGTGCTGCCCCAGGCGGTGCGCAACGCGGTGGAGGGCCTGGGCGTGGACGTCCCCGACGCCGTGCGCTCGGCCTCCTCGGTCCCGGCGGCGGCGCTGGGGCTGTCGGGCGCGGGCCGGATCGAGGTCGGGGCGCCGGCCGACCTGCTGGTGCTGGCCGACGACCTCTCGGTGGCCGAGGTGCTCTATCGGGGCGAGCCGGTGGAGTGACGGCGTGTCGTCACAACGTTTCGTAGTCGTTATTCGACGCTGAGTAACAATGGCGGTGGACCACCGACCCGGTTCAACGATGCGAAAGGATCCACCGCCATGACCCGATCCAGACAGGAAGAGGGGACCTGCGCACCCTCGGAGGAGCACGGGCACCTGGACAAACTCGCCGATGAGCTGTCCCGCTACGACGTCCGCGCGGACGTGGTGGACGACCACGGCCCCTGTCTGCGGGTGAGCAACCCGGCGTCCACCTACGCGGTCGAGGACGTGATCTGTGAGCGCCGGGAGTACGACTACGCCTTCATCGCCTCCTTCGGCGTCTACCTGGGCAGCAGCGGCAGCCTCGGGGTCACGGCGCACAAGGTCGCCTGGCTGGTGGGAGCGACGAAGGCCTGACCACTCGACGGCGGGGCGGTGCCGGGTCGGCACCGCCCCGCCGTCGTGCGGGGTTGGCCCCCGGCCGCCCCTTACGACGTAGATTCCGTTTTGCGCCCTATGCCCGACTCGACACCAATGGTCACCTGATTGGCCCTTTTCCCGTACCCGGCCGGGGGTCTAGGGTTCCGCACGGACACCACGCCGAGGAGAGGGAGCGCCCCATGGAACACGTCGCGTTCGGCCGCACCGGACTACAGGTCTCCCCCATCACCCTGGGGTGCATGAGCTACGGGGAGCCCGACCGGGGCACCCACCCCTGGAGCCTGGACGAGGAGGCCTCCCGGCCGTTCATCCGCCGGGCCCTGGAGGCGGGGATCAACTTCTTCGACACCGCCAACGTGTACTCCGACGGCACCAGCGAGGAGATCGTCGGCCGCCTCCTCGACGAGCACGCCGACCGGGACGAGATCGTCCTGGCCACCAAGGTGTTCGGCCGGATGCGGCCCGGCCCCAACGGGGGCGGGCTCTCCCGCAAGGCGATCATGACCGAGATCGACCACAGCCTGCGCCGCCTGGGCACCGACTACGTCGACCTCTACCAGATCCACCGCTGGGACCCGAACACGCCGATCGAGGAGACCGTCGAGGCCCTGCACGACGTCGTCAAGGCCGGCAAGGCCCGCTACGTGGGCGCCTCGTCCATGTACGCCTGGCAGTTCGCCAAGGCCCTCAAGGTCGCCGAGCTCAACGGCTGGACCCGGTTCGCGAGCATGCAGAACCACTACAACCTGCTCTACCGCGAGGAGGAGCGGGAGATGCTGCCGCTGTGCGCGGACGAGGGCATCGCCGTCCTGCCGTGGAGCCCGCTGGCGCGCGGCCTGCTCACCCGGGAGTGGGGCACCGAGACCGAGCGCACCAGGGGCGACGCCTTCGGCGGCACCCTCTACCGCGACGGCGACCGGGAGATCGTGGACGCCGTCGGCGCGATCGCCAAGGAACGCGGCGTGTCCCGGGCCCAGGTCGCCCTGGCCTGGCTGCTGCGCAACCCCGCGGTGACCTCGCCGATCGTCGGCGCCACCAAGCCCCACCACCTGGAGGACGCGATCGCCGCCCTCTCCCTGGAGCTCACCGACGACGAGGCCGCCGCCCTGGAGCGCCACTACACCCCCCGCCCCATCGCCGGCCACTGAGGGCCCTCACGGTTCCGCCGCCTCGGACGACCCGTCCGGGGTGGCGTCGACCGTTTCGCCTCCGGCCCGGTCTCGGGCGACCGCCGCCGGCAGCCGGGAGGCATTGGCGGGAGAACGCAGCAGGTAGGCGGTCTCCCGCCGGCCGTCCGATTCCGACTCGTCCATGGGGGACATCATCCCCGAGACGTCGTACGGCGGGGACATGATCGGGTGATGGGCACCCCGTTCGACGACCTGGGACACCCGGTCCCCCTGCCGGACCGGGTGCGCGAACCGTCACCCGTAGTGGTAGCGCGCCTGAACGATCCTCACTTCGTCCTGGGTCACCCGGTAGATGATGCGGTGTTCATCCGTGATGCGGCGCGACCAGTAACCGGACAGGTCTCCTTTGAGGGGCTCCGGCTTGCCGATGCCCTCGAACGGCATCCGTCGTATCTCCTCGATCAGTCCGACGATCCTGCGAGCGATCTTCTTGCCCGCCTCCAGCCAGTAGCGGAAGTCCTCCCAAGCCACCGGATCGAACCGGACCTCCCTCACCGGTCCTCCGCCATGTCGGAAAGTTCGTCCAGAGTGACGTCGACCTCTTCGCCGCCGGCCTGGTCGCGGGCGATCGCCGCCAGCAAGCGTGAGGCGTTGGCAGGGGAACGCAACAGGTAAACGGTCTCCATCCAGCCGTTCCAGTCCTCCTCGCTCATCAGGACCGCGTTACCGTGCTGGCGAGAAGTGATGTGGATGACGTCGTGATCCTCATGGACCTTCTTGATCAAGGGGTAGAGGTTCGCTCTGGCCTCGTTCGCGCTGATCGACATGATCCTCCTCTTGACTCGTACGGCTTTACCGTACCAGAGAGACTTGTCCCTAGTAAGGTGGTCATGGCGCAGAGGTCCTGGCATCAAGGTTCTGATCCGTTTGCGCACCGGGGAAGCGGCTCAGCCCGGCTCTGCGGCGGTGACGCGGATCTTGGACTGCCCGTGCGGCAGCTCCTCCCAGTCCTTCATGAACCGGGCGCGCAGCCCGTGCTTCTCCGCCAGGGCGACGAGCGTCTCGGTGCGGTAGTAGAAGTCCTCCCGCAGCACGTGGTGCTCGGCCCCCTCGGTGCGGTCGAAGGTGAAGTCGAAGAACCCGCCCGGGGCGAGCACCCGCCCCACGTTCGCCAGGCACTCGTCGATGACCTCCGGCGGCGAGTGGGAGAACACGCTGTGCGCGTGCACCACGTCGAAGTACCCGTCGGGCAGGAAGTCGAAGGTCAGGTCCCGGACCAGTGTCAGGTGCGGCAGCTTGTCCTGGAGCCCCCGCGCGGCCAGCGTCTCCTTGGCGGAGATGAGGATGTCCGGGGAGATGTCGATCCCGTAGTACCCGCCGATGTCCAGGTGGTCGATGAACCGCCACCCGGCGCGCAGGTTGCCGCAGCCGATCTCCAGCAGCCGGTGCCCGGGCAGCAGCCCGTGGCCGACCAGGTAGTCGAACTGCATCCGGCCGAGCTCCAGCCAGCGTTCCTCGTTGCGGCTGCCCACCGCGGCCCTGGGGTCGCGGGCCGTATCGGCGGCCATCACCGCCCGGTAGTAGGAGACATGGTCGCGGTGGCGCAGCCGCAGCCCCAGGTCCCGGGCGGAACGGCGCAGGTAGGGCCCGACCTTCCCCGGGTTGCGCAGGGCGTAGCGGACCTTGTGCAGGAGGGAGGCCCGGTTGCGGTTCAGGGGGGCGGAGGACATCGTGGTCTCCCATCGAACGGGGATGGAGGGTGAGAGGCTACCCACCCTCCCGTGCGAACGACAGGGGGTGTCCGTTTCCGATCTCGCCTCAGTGCCGGTCGCGGACCAGCCGGATCACCCGCGCCCCGGCCCACATCACGCCCACGACCAGTCCCGCGCCGACGAGCGCCCCCACCACGAGTCCGGCCAGCTCCTCGGGCCCCTCGGCGGCCAGCCGCCCGGTGGCCGCCCGGTACACGATCGAGCCCAGCGAGACCGCCACGACCACCAGCGACGCCGCGATGACCGCGATCCCCCTGGCCCCGAAGAAGGCCCGCCGGGGACCGGGCGCGGGCAGGTCGTCGAGTTCGGCCTCCGGCCCGGCGGTGGCCGCCCCGGGGCGCTTGAAGTAGGCGATCACCGACCAGTGCCCGCACGGCTCCCAGCCGTCGGGGGCCAGCCGCTCGGCCAACCGCTCCCGGTCGGCGCGGCCGGTGCAGACCTCCTGGCGGTACTCCCAGGTCTGCGGGTCCTCCAGGTCCCGGCGGCCGACGAACCGGCCCAGCCGGTCGATCCGCTCCACCTCCCAGCCCTGGGCGCCGAACCCGTTGAGCCGCGCGGGCGCCTCGAAGGAGTCGGCGGTCCACAACAGCTCCTCCTCGCCGACCTCCCCCTCCTCCTCGGGGACGAGCGAGTCGGCGAACTCCCCCACCGGCCCGAACTCCTCCTCCGGGTCGGCGCCCCCGTCCGCCACGTGCGCGGACAGCTCCTCCAGCAGCGCCCGCGACCTCTCGGCGTCGACGCCGCGCGCGGCGAGCCGCTCGGCCAGCTCTTCGAAGTAGGTCATCGGTCCTCCAGCACGGTGCGGACGGCGGTCTCGAACTCACGCCAGGCCGCGGTCTGTTCGGCCAGGACGGTGCGCCCGGCCTCGGTCAGCCGGTAGTACCGCCGGCCCGGCCCCCTGTCGGCGGCCCGGAACTCGGCCTCGACCAGCCCGGCCTCCTCCAGCCGGTTGAGCACCGGGTAGAGCGTGCCGCCCTTGATGGTCCCCAGCCCGGCCTCGTCGAGCCGCTTGGCGATCGCGTACCCGTAGCTCTCGCCCTCGGTCAGGCCGGCCAGCACCAGCAGGTCCAGCACGCCTTTGAGCCAGCTCGACCGGCGATCGGCCCTCATCGGGCGGCCACCTCCCCATGCCGGGGAGCGAACGCCAGGGAGCGCAGGTCCAACAAGATGTGCAGCACGATCGGCACGAACAGGCTCCCGGTACTCAAGTAGACGTTGGTCAGCACGAAGCCGACCAAGGTGACGAAGACCAGTCCCACCGGCCCCTGGTACAGGTGCCCCAGGACGAAGATCCCCAGGCTGATCCCGGCGGCGACCACGGGGTCCAGGCCCAGCCCCACCCCGACGGCGATCAGCAGGCCGCGGAAGACCAGCTCCTCGCAGATTCCGGCGGTGACCGAGGCGCCCGCGCCCCACCACCGCTCCCGCGCGGTGCGCGGCAGCAGCGCGGCGACCGCCTTCTGCCCGGGCATCAGGAACCCGGGGGCCTTCCGGCCGACCAGGGTGACCGCGACCATCGCGACGGCCATCCCCACGACGGCCCCGGCAAGCGTGTCCCACTCCCCGTTCATCGGGACCAGCCCCAGCTCGGCCAGGCCTACCCCGGGCGAGACCAGCACCGCCAGCAGGGCGACCCCGGTGAGGGCCCACCAGGCGGCGATGCCCTGCCCGAACATCCGCGTGAGCGCCCGCGGATCCTCGTCCCGCACCCGCTCCAGCTCCGCGTAGGCGCGCTTGCCCCACCACGGCTCCACGGCCACCAGGTACAGGACGATCAGGGCGACGAGCCCCAGACCCCACACGGAGAACACGACAACCTCCTAGGTCGGACTATCTAGACGATAGCCCTACCTAGTTAGGAATACAACCTAGGTCGCCGAACCGACTCACATCCTCAGCAGGATCTCCCCCATACGCGACGCCACGTCGGACTCCTCCAGGTCCCACTCCCCGTCCCGGACCACCGCCCCGGTCGCCCAGAACACCATCGGCCCGCCCGGCACGTGCAGCATCTCCGCGTACGCCGTGCCGTTCCCCCCGTTGTGCCAGGCCACCGTCCGGCCCTCCACCTCCAGGACCACCCACCCGTACCCGTAGTGCGACGACCCCTCGGCGTCCTCGGCCACGTGCGGCGTGAACATCTGTTCCAGGGCCCGCTCCGACAGCACCTCTCCCCCGTCCAGGGCCCGGTGCCAGGCCAGCATGTCCCGCGCGGTCGACAGGATCCCGCCGTTGCCCCGCAGGTTCCAGTACGGCCCGTCGTCCGCCCACGGATGCTCGTACGGCCGCCCCACCGAGACGCCCTGAGCGTCGTACTCCACCGCGACCTCGGCGTCGTCCCACTCCGGCAGCACGTACCCGGTCCGCGTCATCCCGGCGGGCCCGAACAGCGTCTCCGCCAGGAACCCCTCGTAGGCCCCGGCCACCACCTCGATGACGGCGGCCAGCAGCGCGTAGCCGACGTTCGAGTACAGGTAGCCCTCCACCGGCTCCGCGGCCACCGCCGCCGCGATGAGCTCCTCCCGCCCCAGCGGCTCGTAGTCGTCCCCCACCGACTCGACCAGCCCACCCGTGTGCGTCAACAGCCGGTGCAGGCTGACGTCCCCCAGCCGCCCGACCGCCCCGGGCAGGAAATCCCCCACCCGGTCCTCGACGGACAGCTCCCCGTCCATCTCCAGCCGCAGCACCCCGGCCGCGGTGAACTGCTTGCTCACCGAGCCCACGTCCCGCACGGTGTCCATCCCCACGGCCACCAGCGGCTCACCGCCGTCCGCCGCCACCACGCTGACCTCGGGCCCCTCCGGCACCAGCGCCGCCAGCCGCTCCCGCGGACTCCTCGACCCCCGCCACACCACGGCCCCACCCCCCACGGCCACAGCCGCGACGGCACCCCCGACCAGAAACCCCCGCCGAGTCCGCATCCCCACGCCCTTTCCCCCTAGCCGAACGCAGGGCCAGGGCGCGAACCCCCATCATGCCCAACGGACACCGGAGGGCACCAGCCTTAGCCGACACCGACGCCCACGTCGGTCTCCTCCTCACCCTCGCCGACCAAGCCACAAAAAGACCCCGCCGTAAGACGGGGTCCACCCATAACAAAAACCCGAAGGGCGGCTCCATCAGGAGTCGCCCTGAAAAACCAACAGCGCAGCCGATGAACACAACGCCCGGGATTCCAGCGGCACGGCCCGCACCACCCCCATGAAAAAAGGCGACTCCGCAGGAGTCGCCCGACAAGGGTTCCAGCAACGCGGCCACCGGACCAACCCGCGGGCGCAGCCCGCATCACGATGTAAGAGCCCATCACGCCCGGCTCAACGATCCCCGCGACCCCCGCCCCAGGGGGTCACCTCGGGGGGTTCGGGGGGTCTCCCCCCGGCAGGCACGACGAAGGCGACTCCTGCGAGGCGGCCGAAGGCCCCCGAGCATGAGTCGCCCCGAGTCGAGCCGCGGGCAGCCCGCATCACGATGTAAGAGCCCATCACGCCCGGCTCAACGATCCCCGCGACCCCCGCCCCAGGGGGTCACCTCGGGGGGGTCGGGGGGACTCCCCCCGGCAGGCACGACGAAGGCGACTCCTGCGAGGCGGCCGAAGGCCCCCGAGCATGAGTCGCCCCGAGTCGAGCCGCGGGCAGCCCGCATCACGATGTAAGAGCCCATCACGCCCGGCTCAACG
>NZ_JBJJBV010000499.1:0-1915 GCF_045446735.1 Nocardiopsis protaetiae | reverse complement strand
CACATGTACCACCGGGGACCGGGCCGCGGGTACCCCCGTTCGGCGGGCGCCCGCGGCCCGGCGGGTTACGGGACGTCCTTGATGAGGGTGCCGTCCGGGGCCACGAGGAACCACTCGTCGTCCAGGCCCTGGCCGTTGCTCTCCTCCGGCAGCGCGTCGCCGACGTAGTAGTACAGCGGCCAGTCGTTGTAGACGACCTGGGTGACGCCGTCGGTCCGCTCGGTGGTGTCCAGCAGCGACTCGTCCAGCCCCTCCCCGAGTTCGACCCCGTCGGCGGTGGTCAGGGCGGGCCAGGTGGCGATGCAGTCGGCCTCGCAGACGCTCTCGGCGTCCTTGTCCTTGGTGAACCCGTAGAGGATGCGGCCCTCGGCGTCGGCCAGGGCCGTGCCGACCTCGCTCTCCACCAGGGTGAGCTCGACCGGTCCGGCCTGGGCCGGGGCGGTGGGCGCCGCGTCCTCGCCGTCACCGCCAGAGCCGTCGGTGGAGCAGGCGGTGAGGGCGAGCAGGGCGCCGGCTGCCGCCAGGGTCACTCGGATGCGCATGGTCAGGTTCTCCCCGTCGTGTTCGTCGTGCGTCGTTACGGATGCGGATACGGGAGGGGGCACCCGATGGTTCACTCCGGATTCGCGTCCGAATTCGCGGAGGAACCGGGTGAACCGGCGGGGACCGGCCGCCGTATCCGTCACTGATCGCCGCCGCACCCACGCGGTGCGGCGGCCCGTATGTAGACGAACGGGGACGGAAACCTCCATGCGCACACGAATTCTCGCGGTCGCCGCCACGGCCGCCATGATCGCCACCGCCGGGACCGCGCACGCGGACGAGCACGGCGGCCACGGGGACGAGGCCGCCCCGGCGACGGGCGGCAACAAGGCCCCGACGCTGAACTCCACCAAGGGCGAGCCGACGGTGTTCTTCACCGCCGAGCTCAGCGGCGCCGAGGAGGTGCCGGTCGAGGGCGGCCCCGCGGTGGGCGACCCCGAAGGGCACGGCCGGGCGATCATCTCGGTCAAGGGCGACCGGGTGACGTTCGCCCTGGACTGGGAGGGCACCCAGGCGCCCACGCTGGGCCACATCCACCAGGGGGCCGCGGGCGAGAACGGGGACGTGCGGCTGACGTTCTTCGACAGCGCGCTGCCCGAGACCGTCACCGCGGTGGCGGGGCAGACCACCATCACCGACGAGGAGCTGGCCCTACAGCTGCTCACCGACCCGGCCGGGTTCTACGTCAACCTGCACACCGAGGAGTTCCCCGGCGGGGCGGTCCGCGGGCAGCTGACGCCGTCGGGGCAGCGGCTCAACGTGCTGGGCATCATCGAGGGCTCGGGGCTGGTGGCGGTGGCCGACGGCGCCCAGGAGGTGTTCACCGAGGAGAAGCCGCAGGTGGGCGACCCCGACGGGCGCGCCTCCGGGTTCTTCCGGCCCGAGGGGGACACGGTCGCGTTCTCGACGGCGTGGACCAACGTGGCGCCGCCCACCATCGGCCACCTGCACCGGGGGGCGGCGGGCGAGAACGGCGACGTGGCGGTGGAGCTGTTCGCCGGTGAGCTGCCCGCCACGGTGTTCGCGGTGTCGGGCACGGCGACCCACGTGGACCCGGCGGTCACCGAGCGGATCAACGCGAACCCGCACGACTACTACCTGAACCTGCACACGGGCGAGTTCCCCGACGGGGCCGTCCGGGGTCAGCTCTTCTGATCCCGCTCGCCCGCTCCCTGGACCGCCCCGGCGCACCGTCCGCGCCGGGGCGGTCGTGTCGGGGCACCTCGGCGGACCCGGGGCCGCCGCGTCCTCCCCGCGCCCGAACCCGGGCGCCGGGCGCGGCCTCCCGCACGAACGGCCCCGCGGGTCGGCCCGCACCGTCGACTCCCCCACCGCGAGTGCGGACACCTTCCCACCCGCCGACCCCGGAACG
>NZ_JBJJBV010000498.1:0-1996 GCF_045446735.1 Nocardiopsis protaetiae | reverse complement strand
GGAGGAGTGGAGGGGTGGAGGAGTGGAGGGGTGGAGGAGTGGAGGGGTGGAGGAGTGGAGGGGTGGAGGAGTGGAGGGGTGGAGGAGTGGAGGGGTGGAGGAGTGGAGGGGTGGAGGGGTGGAGGGGTGGGTGGGTGGCCGGGGGTCGGGTGACCGGAGGGTCGGCTGAACAAAAACGGTTTGAATGGTTTGACCATTGACGACCAACCGGAAACAGGCCACCTTCACAACACAGTGAAGTCGGCCTGTAACCGCACAGGGGCCCGATCGCCGAAGTTCGACGGTCGGGCCCCTGCATATGCACGGTCACGACACTTTGTCACCCCGCGCCCACACAGACGGAGCTACCGTCCAGGTCGCGGGCCTCGGATGCCAGAGATGACTACAGAGCCATAACAGCCTGACAGCGAGTCGGCACCAACGCGCATTTCGCGCTTTCGAACAACGAACTTCCGTGATTAAGCTCCGCTAACGCTCCCGATTAAGTCATGCCACACATCGCGGGCATCAGGGCGCAAGAGCACCATCCGGCACGGCTGCACCATGCAGCGCGTGCTCGCCGGTTGAACGGAGTGACCACATCATGGCAAGCAAGAAGGTCCTAGGCCTCACTGCCGCAACCGCGGCCCTGGTACTGGGGCTGACCGCGTGTGGCGACGGCGGCGGTAATGGCGACGGCGGCGACGGCGCCGGCAGCGGCGACGCCTTCCAGTTCGGCATCCTCTACCCCCAGACCGGTAGCCTCGCGTTCCTCGGCCCGCCCCAGCTGGCCGGCGCCGAGTACGCCATCCAGGAGATCAACGCCGCCGGCGGCATCCTCGGCACCGAGATCCCCGACCCCATCCAGGGTGACGAGGCCGGCGACGCCGCCCAGGCCAACGAGGCCGCCAACTCGCTCGTGTCCGACGGCGTCCACGCCGTCATCGGCGCGGCCGCCTCCGGCATGACCCAGGCGAGCTACGACACCATCACCGGTTCGCAGATCGTCCAGTGCTCCGGCTCCAACACCGCACCGGACCTCACCAACATCGACGACGGCGGCTACTACTTCCGTACCGCCCCCAGCGACCTGCTCTCCGGCCCGGTCATGGCCCGCCAGATCGTCAACGACGGCAACCAGAGCGTCGCCATCGTCTACCGCGCCGACGACTACGGGGAGGGCTACGGCCAGGGCCTGCAGGCCGAGCTGGAGAACCTCGGCGCCGAGGTCGTGGCCAGCGAGTCCTACGACCCCGACACCACCACCTTCGCCTCCGTGGTCGGCGCCGTCTCCGACTCCGACGCCGACGCGATCGCCCTGATCTCCTTCGAGGAGGGCGCCCAGGTCATCGCCGAGCTCCTGGAGACCGGCACCGAGGGCGACCAGCTCTACATCACCGACGGTCTCAACAGCCCCGAGCTGGGCACCTCCGTCAACGAGAGCGACCCCGAGATCGTCACCGGCATCACCGGTGTCGCGCCCGGCGCCGACAACCAGCCGTTCAACGACGGCCTGGCCGAGTTCGCCCCGGACCTGGAGACCTTCCAGTTCGGCCCGCAGGTCTTCGACTGCGTCACCGTGATCGCTCTGGCCGCCGAGGCCGCCGGCAGCGTCGTCCCGGCGGACTACGTCGCCGAGCTGGGCAACGTCAGCGCCCCGGAGGGCACCGAGTGCACCTCCTTCGCGGAGTGCCGTGACCTGATCGCGGACGGCGAGGAGATCAACTACCAGGGTGTCAGCGGGAACATCGACTTCGATGAGAACGGTGACCCGACCTCGGCGACCTTCCAGATCTTCCACTTCGGGGAGGACGGGTACGAGACCCTCGGGTTCGAGGAGTACTCGGTCAACGAGTAGTGGGTAGTGAGTGACGGGTAATTGAGTTGGTAGTTGGTAACTGGTAAGTAGTACCGCCGCGCCACCCATCACCCCCCAAGCGCCCCGGGCCCCCACGGCCCGGGGCGCTTTGTTGTGGTTGGGGTTGTGTGGTTCACCGGCGCGGTTCACTGGGTGGGG
>NZ_JBJJBV010000497.1:0-2029 GCF_045446735.1 Nocardiopsis protaetiae | reverse complement strand
GCGGTCGGCGTTCCGGTGGGCGCGGGGGTGTTCTCGGCCGCGGGTCCCGTGGTGACCTCAGTGACCTCAATTGCCCCGGTGGCCCCGGTAGCCCCGGTGGCCCCAGCGGTCCCGGTGGTCTCGGTGACCTCGGCGGCCCCGGTGGCCGGGGTCTCCCCGGGCGTCGTCGCGGCCTCGGGCGCCGGGGTCTCCTCGGGCGATCGCCGGTCGGAGTGCATCTCGTCTCTCACGCAACGCAATCTACGCGCCCCGCGCACCCCCGGTGTCCGCAGGTCGGGGACGGCGGGCGTAACCCCTGCGGGGGACGGGCACCGCGGTACCCGCGCCTTTCGTCGCCACCGGCGGTACCGGGTCCGGTCCTTCGTCGGTGGGTGACTTACTTCTCCCGGTCGATGACTCCCGGTGATCGCCTTTCTAGGGTCGAGGGCGTACCGGATCACGGAAGAGCAGGAGAGGGCGGACCATGCGCGAAGACCAGGTGGGGAAGAGGACCCGGGCCGTACCGGCCACCGCGATCGCCGCGGGGGCGGGAGCCGTCGGGACGCTGCTGGCCGCGACCGCGATCGCGGCGTCCCCCGCGCACGCGATCATCGGCGGCGTCGACGCCACCGAGGAGTACCCCTTCATGGCCGCCCTGTACGACGACGGGGGAGAGCACTACTGCGGGGGCGCGCTCGTGAGCGGGGAATGGGTGGTCACCGCGGGCCACTGCACGGAACCCGAGGAGATCACCGTCCGCGTCGGCAGCGCGGACCGCCTGGAGGGCGGCGGCGAGCGGGGGGTGGCCGAGGTCGTGCTCCACCCCGGGTTCGAGGTCATCGACGTCGGTGACGATCCCGCGTACCCGATCTCGGAGTACCTCCTGCGCAACGACCTCGCCCTGCTGCGGCTGGACGCCCCGGTCGACGACCGGGTCCCCGTCGCGATCGCCGCCGCCTCGCCCTCCCCGGGCGCCACCGTGCGCGGCCTGGGCTGGGGGATGGTCGACGAGTTCGGCGAGGAGGAGAAGCCGGTGACGCTCCAGGAGCTCGACACCGGGATCGTGCCGCTCGACCGGTGCGCGGACGTGGACGCCGGAGGCGACCTGTGCTCGGAGCACCCGACGGAGCGGGCGCAGATGTGCGTCACCGACTCCGGCGGCCCGATGCTCCGCCGCGGCGCCTACGGCTGGGAGCTGGTCGGCGTCGTCAGCCGCGACGGGGACTTCGACGTCAATCCGGCCTGCGTCGGCCCGATGGCGATCACCGACACGGCGGCCCACGCCGATTGGATCGCCTCCGTGATCACTTCCGCCCACGCCCGGTGAGTCCCACTCCGTGGACCTTGCCCGGAGCCACGAAACTTCAGCACCACTGATGTTCAGCACCGCTGATGCTCAGTAGTGCTGACATGCCGGGGTGCTGATGTTCCGCGACGCTGTTGTTCGGGACTGAGGTCGTTCCTCGGTCCCGGCGTTCGGCGCCCTTGCCGTTTCCCGGCGTTGAGGCCCCGTACCGCCGTCGTTCCGCGGTGCTGATGTTCAGCGCTGCTGACCTTCAGTGCCACTGACGTTCAGTACTGCTGACGTTCAGGACCACTGGCGTTCAGCGCCACGGGCGTTCCGCGGTGGCCGTTCGGTGTGGTCGACAGTCCGCGGTACTGACGTTCAGTAGTGCTGATCGTTGATGGGACCGCCGACCCGTGGGGCGGCAGGGCATGGGCGTCCGGCGTGGCGGGTGATCACGCCGGACGGTGCGGTGCGCCGCCGGGAAGGAGCGCGGCGCGTGCTCAGTACGCCGGGGGACGGGGGCGGCGGCGCGGCTCAGTCGTCGCCGTCGCCGTCGTCACCTTCGTTGTCACCGTCACCGTTATCGCCGTCGTCGTCTCCGCCGCCGTCCCGGTCGTCGTCGCCGTCCTCCTGGCCCTGCTCGGCGCCGTCGTCGTCTCCGCCGCCGAGGTCGCAGGCGCTCGCGCCCAGCGTCACGGCGCCGGCCATCACCAGGGCGGTCAGCAGCGCGCGCAGCGACGCCCACCACGGGCGCGGGGTGTC
>NZ_JBJJBV010000496.1:0-2049 GCF_045446735.1 Nocardiopsis protaetiae | reverse complement strand
CGGCGACCCCGCCGGAGCCGCCGTTGCCGGAGGCGCCTTCGGAGGCGGGGCCGGCGGGGTCGCCGCAGGCGCTGAGCAGGGTCAGGGCGGCCAGGGCGGCGGCGGACGACAGGGCGCGCGCACGGGCGCGCGGGGTACTGCGCAGGGGAGACACGGGACTCCGTTCCACAATCAGATGAGGCGTGCCTACCCTAAGCCCCGGCCTCCGCCGGGTTCCCGCCGGGGTGCGCCGGACCGCTCGCCCGGACCAGCGTGTCACCCGCCGGGGTCCGCGTGTAGAACACCCGCCGCCCCACCCGCCACGACCGCACCAGCCCGGACGCGCGCAGCACCGACAGGTGCTCCGACACGGTGGCCGGACTCCACCCGTGGGTGCGGGCCAGCACCGTGGTCGTCGCGGGCTCGCCGAGCACCACCAGCAGGCGCGCCCGGGTCCCGCCCAGCAGCCGGGCCAGGGCGTCCCCGGGCGGGGCCGGGGCGTCGGCCTCCCACAGCCGCCCCACCCCGTGCACCGGGTAGATGAGCGTCGGCTGCCAGGGCTCCTCGGTCTTGGCCACCGTCTCCGGCCACATGAACACGCTGGGCATCAGCACCAGGCCCCGCCCGTCCAGCGTGCGCTCGCCCTCGGCCGGATCGGGCAGGTGCAGCACCCGGCCCCGCCACCGGGTGTCGGGCGCGACGGAGGAGATCACCTCCCGCAGCCCGCCCTGGGCCACGGTGCGGGCGCGCAGCGACACGTCGGCCTCCAACAGCGCCCGGGCCCGCGGCCAGTGCGGCGCCACCAGCGCCTCCCAGGCCCGGCGCAGCGCCCGGACGATCCGCTCCAGCGTCGCCTCCGGGTCGGCCAGCAGCGGCCCGGTCACCGACTCCGGCAGGGCCCGGCGCGGGTCCAGCAGGCAGCGCGCCAGCTCCACCGCGGCCCGCTCGGGCGGGGTGGTGAGCAGAGCCGCCAGCTCGTCCTCCAGGTCCACCGACGGCCCCGGCGGGGGAGGGGCCAGGAAATCGGGCGTGTACCCGGGGCGCGGCGACAGCAGCGGCAGCGGGTCCAGCCCCAGGTCGGTGCCGCTGCGCTCGCGGATCGCCGCGGGCCACAGCCGGCGCAGCGTGCCCCGGTGGGGCTCGCCGAGCAGCCGCACCGCCGCCGTGGTCTCCCACAGCGGGGAGACCGAGAACCGGCAGCGCAGCAGGTCATCGTGGCTGAACACCAGCCGTCCGGCCACCGGTGCCTCCCCTGGGCATCTCACGGTTTCGGCCACCGCCGAATCGTTTGAGGCTACCCCGGCGCGAGCCCCAGCCTGGGGACATGACATCCCCGACCGCACCGCGCGCCGCCGCCGCCGCGCGCACCGGATACCTGCGGGTCCTGGCCGTCCCCGCGTTCCGCGTCCTCTTCCTGGCCGAGGTGCTGGCGATCCTGGGCCAGGTCGCCGCACAGATCACGCTGTCCCTCACCGTGTACACGCGCACCGGCTCGCCGCTGCTGTCGGCGCTGGCCTTCGCCGTGGGCTTCCTGCCCCACCTGCTGGGCGCGACCCTGCTGTCGGCGCTCACCGATCGCGTCCCGGCCCGCCGCCTCATGGTCCTCACCCAGGCCGCGACCGCGCTGCTCGTGGTCTGCATGGCGGTACCGGGGGCACCCGTCCCGGTGATGCTGCTGCTGATGTTCGTGATGGGCGCGATCGCCCCGCTCTACCAGGGGACCAAGGCGGCGACGGTGGCCGACGTGCTGCCGCCGGAGGGGTTCGCGCTGGGCCGCTCCCTGCTGCGGATGGCGGCGCAGCTCGCGCAGATCTGCGGGTTCGCGTTCGGCGGGGTGCTGTTCGCGGTGCTCTCGCCCACCCCGGCGCTGCTCGCGGGCGCGGGCCTGCTGCTGGCGTCCTGCCTGCTGCTGCGGCTGGGACTCCCCGCCTTTCCCGCCCGTCGCCCACCACCACCCTCAACGGAACGCCTGCGGCGTGCCCTCCTCCTTGCCCGTCGCCCACCACCACCCTCAACGGAACGCCTGCGGCGTGCCCTCCTCCTTGCCCGTCGCCCACCACCACCCTCAAC
>NZ_JBJJBV010000495.1:0-2235 GCF_045446735.1 Nocardiopsis protaetiae | reverse complement strand
CCCCTGGGTCAGTCCGTGGTCTAGGGGACCGGGTGGACCACCACGTAGCGGTTGGGCTCCTCGCCCTCGGACTCGCTGCGCAGGCCCGCGGCCGCGACCGCGTCGTGGACGACCTTGCGCTCGAAGGGGGTCATCGGCTCCAGCTCGTAGGCCTCGCCGGTCTCCTTGACCTTCTGCGCCGTCTCGGCGCCGACCTGGAAGAGCTCCTTGCGGCGCCCCTCCCGGTAGCCGCCGATGTCCAGCATCAGCCGGCTGCGCTCACCGGTCGCCCGGTGGACCGCCAGCCGGGTCAGCTCCTGGAGCGCCTCCAGGACCTCACCCTCCTCGCCGATCAGCTCGTCGAGGGTGGCCCCGACGACCGAGACCATCGCACGGTCGCCCTCGACGTCCATGTCGATGTCGCCGTCGAAGTCCGCGATGTCGAGCAGACCCTCGATGTAGTCCGCGGCGATGTCGCCCTCGTTCTCCAGGGCCTCGATGTCGATAGGCGCCTCAGCCACCGCTACTCCACCGCTTCCTTCCTGGCTCGCTGTCACGGCGTTCCCGTCTCCTGTTCCCGCGTTCGGTACGCAGCTCGCTAGCGGGACCCGCCACCGGTGCGCTTGGAGCGAGACTGCTTCTTGGGCTGCTTGCGTTCGATCTTAGGCTGTTCCACAGGCTGCGGCGCGGATTCGGGCTGCTTCTTCTTGCGCCCCAGCATCCCCTTGGCGGAACCGTTGGCCGCGGCCTTGGCCTCGACCGTCTCACCCGGCGCGGGCTGGTTGCGGTACAGGAAGTGCTGCTGCACCATCGTCCACACGTTGGAGGTGACCCAGTAGATCAGCACACCGACCGGCATCATGAGACCGAAGAGCCCGAAGAGGGGCGCCATGTACATCATGATCTTCTGGGTCTGCATCATCGGGTTGTCGGGCATCTGCGCGACGCTGCGCTTCATGCTCTGGCGCATGGTGAGGAACGTCGTGGTGCCCATGACGACACAGGAGATGGCGATGAAGACCTTCGCCATGATGGGGTTGGTCGCCCCCAGGGCCGCCAGCTCCTGCGAGGAGCTGTTGAAGTGGGCCGCGATGGGAGTCCCGAAGATCAGGGCCTGGCGCGCGCTCTCCACCAGCTCTTCGGTGAAGTTGTAGCGGACGTTGCCCTCGGCCACGCTGCGGAGCACGTTGAACAGGGCGAAGAAGACCGGCATCTGCAGCAGCAGCGGCAGACAGCCCATGAGCGGGTTGGTGCCGCTCTCCCGGTACAGCTCCATCGACTCCTTCTGGAGCCGCTCCTTGTCGTGCTTGAAGCGCTCCTGGAGCTTCTTCAGCTTGGGCTGGATCTCCTGCATCTTGCGCTGCGTGTTCATCTGCTTGACGAACAGCGGCACCATGAGCAGACGCATCAGCATGGTGAGCAGCACGATGGACAGGCCCCACGCCCACCCGCTGTCGGGGTTCAGGCCGATAAAGCCCAGACCCGCGTGGATCTGGACCAGAATCCAGCCGACGATGTTGTAAAGCCAGTCCAGCACCGGCCAACTCCTATGTGCTTCGGTTCAGCTACTGGTCCCCGGGAGCATGGCCGGTGGTCCCGGCTCCGCCCGCAGACTCCTCGGACTCCTGGCCCCGTCCCCGCGGTGGGGGGACCGGGTCGTAGCCACCCCTGGTGAAGGGGTGACAGCGGGCGATGCGCCGGATGCCCAGCCACAGCCCGTACAAGGCACCGTGCGTGCGCAGGGCCTCGACGGCGTATGCGCTGCACGAAGGGTAGTAACGGCAGGCGGGCGGCAGGAGCGGGCTGATGAAGCGCTGGTATCCCCGGATGGGGAGGATCAGCGCACGCGCGAACACCGTCGGTTCGTGCTGGGTCATCGGTCCGTCCACCGTTCTCCGCCCTCTGTGACCGGGCGGCCGCCTGTCGTGTCGCTCTTCGCCGGTTCCGGCGCCGAGGGGCCACCGCGTCCTCGACGACGGCGCGCCGATCCCTTGGGTCGGGGTCGTATCGCCGAGGCGATGGCGCCGTCCAGCTGTGCGCCCAGGTCCTCGTACCGCGCGGCGGCGGCGGAGGGTTTGGCACGTACTACCAGCAGGCTACCGTTTGGAAGTTCGAACAGACGTGGCCGCATCAGGTGCCGCAGCCGTCGCTGGACGCGCTTGCGCACCACGGCCCCGCCGACCGCCTTGCTCACGATGAATCCGACGCGCGGGGGGTGTTCCCCTACCGGGAACGCTTCCGCTCCGGCGGTGGTTC
>NZ_JBJJBV010000494.1:0-2221 GCF_045446735.1 Nocardiopsis protaetiae | reverse complement strand
ACCTGCTGGGCGCGGCCGCCGAGGCGGCCGCCCGCGACACCGGCCTGCCCGGCCGGGCGGTGGGGCTGCCCTCCCGCCCGGTGCCGGACACGGTCATCGACGAGGCCGACCACCCCGGCCTGGCGCTGCGCGCGGTGTCCCTGCGCGGCGACCGCAACCGCGCGGAGGGCCTGCCCCGGCAGGAGTCCTTCGGCCTGTACCCGCTGGAACACGCGGGGCAGCGGTTCGTCCTGGCCGTCACGGCCTGCGCGTTCCCCTCGGTGCGGGACGCCGACCGGGTCCGCCGCCTGCTGTGGCGGGGTGTGGCCGCCCGTATGGCGGAGGCCGCCGCCCCGCTCCGGGACCCGGAGCACTTCCGGAACCTGTGCGCCCTGCTCCTGGAACAGGCGCTGGAGGTCGGCCCCACCGGCACCCTGACGGCCGCCCTGGTCCGGCTCTCCCCGGAGGGGGAGACCACCGACTGCCTGCTGTTCGGCACCGACGTCGCGTCCGCCCGGCTGCTGCGCGGGGGCGAGTGGGAGCCGCTGCCCGCCACCCTGCCCGCCGACCCCGACGGGGTGCACGTGAACGGGCACCGCATAGCGCCCGGCGAGGCGCTGCTCATGTGCGGCACCGGCCTGTCCGGCCCGATGGCGGACGCGGAGACCGCCGACCGCCTGGCCGCCCAGTGGGGCGCGGGCCGGGTGCCCGGCCGGATGGAGTTCGCCTGGCAGTTGGACTTCCGCGCCGACGGCCACGAGGACGACCGCACCGCCGTCTGCCTCTGGGGCCTGTGACCGGGGCGTCCACAGGCCGGGTCGCCCGTCGGCCGGGTCATCCACAGGCCGGGTTATCCACAGGCTGGGGAAAGTCCTCGCCCGGCCGGGGCGGCCGACTTAACCTGGGCTCATCCGCATCAAGGGGAGGGGTTCCCATGCAGACGGTCCAGCAGCGGCCCGGCGTCCTGGACGCCATCGAGTCCGACACCGAGGCCATCGGCTTCACCATGTCCTGCGAGGAGGAGGTGGGCCGGCTGCTGCGGACGCTGGCGGCGTCCAAACCGGGAGGCAGGCTGTTGGAGCTCGGCACCGGGACCGGGGCCGGGACGTCCTGGCTGCTGGCCGGTATGGACGGCCGGGCGACCCTGGACACCGTCGACAACGACGCCGGGTGCCTGGAGGTGGCCCGGCGGCACGTGGGGGAGGACCCGCGGGTGCGGCTGCACGAGGCCGACGGCGGCGCCTGGCTGGCCGGGCGGGCCGACGGCCCCGGCTACGACCTGGTGTTCGCCGACACCTGGCCGGGCAAGTTCACCCACCTCGACGAGGCGCTGGGCCTGGTCGAGCCGGGCGGCTTCTACATCGTGGACGACCTCGCCCGTCAGCCGGAGCGGATGGTGCCGGAGGACCACTGCCTGGCGGTGGAGGCCCTCATCGCCGACCTGGAGTCCAGACCGGGCTGGGAACGGCTGTCCCTGCTGGGCTGGTCCTGCGGGGTGATGGTCCTGGTCCGACGCTGACCCGGGCCGGTCGCCCTCACCCGGGGCGGGTTCTCCCGCCGGCGTGGGCGGAGCCCCTCCGGATGAGGCCGTGGACACCCGGCCCCGCGGCGAGACCCGCCAGGCACGCCGACGCCAGGGCGCCGCGGCGCCGACCGACCTCCTGGAGCAGGCCGACCTCGCGGGCCTCGTCGTCGAACCCCCCGTGGGCCCCGTGGTCGCGCTCGGCGTCCAGGGGCGCGAACAGGTCGTCCCGCTCCGGCGGGGCGGCGTCGCGCACCTGCCCGTCGTACGAGGTGCGGGCCAGGTAGAGGTCCAGCAGCCGCGGGGCGAGCCGCTGCCCCAGCACGGTGGCCACCGTCGAGTGCCCCACCCGGTACCGGCGCCGCCGCGGGTGCCCGGCCGCCCACACGATCGCCCGGGCCGCGACCTCCGGCTGGTAGACCGGTGGCAGCGGCCGGGTGCGGGCGCCCATGCGCGAGCGGACCCGGGAGAACCGCGGGGTGTCGACCGCCGGAAGGCGCACCTCGGTGATCCGCGCCCCGGACCCCTCGCGGAGCGGCTCGACGCGCACGGAGTCGGTGAACCCGCGCCCCGGTGGGTAGGGGGCGGGCATGAGATCCACAGCGCGCACGGGAACGGCGACAGTGCCCCTGACGGCCGCCGCGGCGGTGGCGGCCCTGGCGGCCGCCTGCGGGGCCGACGGCGCGGCGGGCGGCGCGAGCCCCCGGGCCGAGGGCACCT
>NZ_JBJJBV010000493.1:0-2100 GCF_045446735.1 Nocardiopsis protaetiae | reverse complement strand
GTCGTTTCTCGTACTCGGCAGGAGTGCGGGGAGAGGAGAGGGGAAGCTCCATGGCCAGGGTTTTCCCAGCTCGCTCGGCTGTCAACCCACACATCAAAGATCAGTACGACTCCTGATCCTGGACGGCGGCCCCGAGGCCACCGCCCTGCTCCTGCTCGCCGCCCACGGGGCGGCGCCCCGCTACGACGCCGTACTGATCCCCGACACCGGGTGGTACCCCGCCACCGCCCAACGGGCCCTACGGCGCCTGCGCACCCTCGCCACCGGCGCCGCCATGGGCTGGGAACCCGTTACCACCACACCCATCGCCGACCGCACCCTGAACCCGCCTGGGCCCATCCCGCTCCCGCTGTTCACCCTCCACCCGGATGGCACCCGTGGACGGCTCCCCGAAGGATGCGCCCGCGCCCGAGCGGTGGCCCTCGCCCGCCGCATCCGCTGCCTGCTGGGCCACCCCCGCCCCGGCCCGGTCCCCGACGGGGTCGTGGCCGAATGCTCCCTGGGCATCGGCCTGGAAGGCGCACACCGGATGATCATCGGCCCGCCGTTCATCACCTTCCGCCGCCCCCTGACCGGCATCGGCTGGACCACCCCGGACTGCCGGGCGCTCCTGCTTCACCACGGCATCGACCCCGACACCGGGTCGGTCTGCACGGCATGCCCCCACCGCTCCAACCGGTCCTGGCGGCATCTGGCGGCGACCGACCCCGAAGCCTTCACCGAAGCCACGGCAGTCGATGCCGCACTGCGGCACGGCCCTGCCGGACCGGCACCGCGCGGCATGCCGCCCGGCACCACGTTCTTCCTCCACCCCGAACGGGTCCCTTTGGACCAGGCCGACCTGAGCGCACCGGACGGCCCTCCGGCGACCGGGTGCGCGCCGTGGGCATGCCGCGACCGTAAGGCCCCTGACGAAGGAAACGGGGGCGGTGACCGATGACCCCGGCCTCCCGTGTTTCCTCCGCCACCGTCACGGACACCGCTCCGCTCACCCTCGGCTCGCTGTGCACCGGCTATGCCGGACTCGATATGGGCGTTGCCGCGGCACTGGGCGGCACCGCCCGCCTGGCCTGGGTCGCCGACAACGACCGCCACGTCACCCGACTGCTCGCGCACCGGTTCCCCGGCGTACGCAACCTCGGCGACCTCTCATCGGTGCGCTGGAGCGATGTGGAGCGCCCCGAGGTGATCACGGCGGGATTCCCCTGTCAGGACATCAGTGCCGCCGGCCGCGGCGCCGGCATCGAGAAAGGAACCCGTTCCAGTGTCTGGAACCACGTCATGGACGCCGTTCGCCATCTACGACCGCGCCTCCTCGTGCTGGAGAACGTGGCCGCGCTTCGCTGGCGCGGCCGGGGACTCGACCGGGTTCTCGCGGACCTGGCCCGCGCTGGGTATGACGCGCAGTGGCTGTGCGTACGCGCCAGCGACCTCGGTGCGTGCCACCGCCGGGAACGACTGTTCCTTGCTGCCCACCCCGTGCGCCAGCGACGGATACCGGGGGCCGGCCGCCCCGCACACCCGCAAACGGCGAGGGCGGCAGGTTCGGGTGAGCGATGTGCTCTGCCATCCACCGCACACCCCCGCGTGCGTACGCACCCGCACTGCGCACACCACGACCCGCACCAGACGCCCCGGCAGGCTGCTGCCCACCCCGCTGGCCAGCGACGCCACCAAAGGCAGCCCCAAGCAGACCACCTCGTCCGGGCACCGCACACTGCCCTCTGCGGCCATCGCCACCCACCGCACCGACCCCACCGCGTGAGCGACCCGCCATTCGCGTACGCATGGGGCGAATACGCACCGGCCATCCACCGGTGGGAGCAGGTGCTCGGCAGACCGGCACCACCGCCCACCGAACCCGGCACCCGCGGGCAACCCCGCCTCAGTGCCGCCCTGGTCGAGTGGATGATGGGCCTCCCCGACGGGTGGGTCACCGACCCCGACCTCGGATTGCCGCGCACCGCCCAGCTCCACATCCTCGGCAACGGCGTGGTGCCGCAACAGGCCGGCGTTGCCGTGCGGCATTTGATCGCTGAGATGGCCACTGCCGCTCTGGGAGGTACGTCATGGGACTGACCCTGGTTCCGGTGCCGTTCG
>NZ_JBJJBV010000492.1:0-2083 GCF_045446735.1 Nocardiopsis protaetiae | reverse complement strand
GCCGCGTTCACAGTCCGGTGATCCGGATGCCCGCGTGGGTCTTGTAGCGGCGGTTGACCGCGATGAGGTTCGCGGTGAGCGCCTCCACCTGGTGGGCGTTGCGCAGCCGCCCGCCGAACACCCCGCGCACGCCCGGGATGCGCTCGGCCAGGGCCCGCACCGCGTCGGTGGCGGCCCGGTCCTCGCCCAGCACCAGGACGTCCAGGTCCACGCTCTCCACCGCCGGGTCCAGCAGGATCACCGCGGACACGTGGTGGAACGCGGCGACCACCGTGCTCTCCGGCAGCACCGCGGCGGCCTGCTCCGCTGCGCTGCCCTCGGGCACGTCCAGCGCGAACGGGCCGCGCTTGTCGAACCCGAGCGGGTTGACGCAGTCCACGACCAGCTTGCCCGCCAGCGGCCCGGCCAGGGACTCCAGCAGCTCCCGGTGCCCGTCCCAGGGGACGGCCACGATGACGATGTCGCCCTCGGCCGCGGCGGCGGCGTTGTCCAGGCCGCGGACGTCGATCTCCGCGGACTCGGCCTCGACCAGTTCGCGGGCCGCCTTGGCGGCGCGCTCGGCGCTGCGCGAACCCAGGTACACGGTGTGCCCGGCCAGGGCGAACCGGCGGGCCAGCCCGCGGCCCTGGTCGCCCGTGCCGCCCAGGACCGAGATGGTCCGGCCGGTGATGTCGGTGGTCTCAGGTGTGCTCACTTCGGTCATGGGCCGATCCTGGCAGAACCGGGTTCGGGGCCCTCCGTCCGACCCGTCACCAACGGTCCTCCTCCTCATCGGACTCCCACTGGTCATTGCGCTCGGCCGCGATGCTCAGCGCCCGCGCCGCCGTCGCCTCGTCCGGGTAGGGCCCCAGGCGCTCCCGGTCGGGGCAGCCCGCCCCGTGCTCGACGGTGTTGTGCTTGAGGCAGTACCACCAGCCGTCGTCCTGTACATCGGCCACCGCGTTCCGCCTTTCGTCGTTCCTGGTCGGTCACCTACCCGGGGCGGGGTGTTCCTCACACCCCCCGGGGCGGGCGCGATCGGGCCCCGGCGGGTGGGCGCCACGAACTACAATCCGTGTCCATGACTACTCCGCTGGTTCCCGGGCGCATATCGCCGCAACGTTCGGTCCCCTCCCACATCGTCCGCCCCGAGTACGTCGGGCGGAAGCACCCCGTGGAAGGCGTCCTGGGCGATGTGCAGACCCAGGAGACCATCGAGAGGATGCGCGTCGCCGGCCGGATCGCCGCGCAGGCGCTGGAGGAGGTCGGCAAGCACATCGTGCCGGGGGTGACCACCGACGAGCTCGACCGGATCGGCCACGAGTTCCTGCTGGACCACGGCGCCTACCCGAGCACGCTGGGGTACAAGGGCTACCCCAAGTCGCTGTGCTCCTCGCTCAACGAGGTCATCTGCCACGGGATCCCCGACGACACGGTGGTCTCCGACGGCGACATCGTCAACATCGACATCACCGCCTACAAGGACGGGGTGCACGGCGACACCAACGCCACCTTCCTGGCCGGGAACGTGTCGGAGGAGAACCGCCTGCTGGTGGAGCGCACCCGCGAGGCCACCATGCGCGCCATCAAGGCGTGCCGCCCGGGGCGGCAGATCAACGTGATCGGCCGGGTCATCGAGTCGTACGCCAAGCGGTTCGGCTACGGGGTCGTCCGCGACTTCACCGGGCACGGGGTGGGGCCGGAGTTCCACTCGGGGCTGGTGGTGCCGCACTACGACGACCCGCGCGCGGACACCGTGATGGTGCCGGGGATGACGTTCACGATCGAGCCGATGATCACCCTGGGCGGGGTCGACTACGACATGTGGGACGACGGGTGGACGGCCGTGACGGCCGACCGCTCGTGGACCGCCCAGTTCGAGCACACCCTGGTCATCACCGAGACCGGCGCGGAGATCCTCACCCTCCCGTAGCCGCCGTCCCCGCAGACCCCCGGAGCCCCGCGCCCCGGGGGTCTTCGTGTTCCCCCGGGCGACAGGCGACGGAGCCGCGGCGGACGGTGAGCGTCAGCGAGGCAGGGGCGGCGGGGCAGCCGGGCGGTGGGCGTCAGCGGGGCAGGGGTGGCGGGCGGCGGGGCCGCGGCG
>NZ_JBJJBV010000491.1:0-2127 GCF_045446735.1 Nocardiopsis protaetiae | reverse complement strand
GGCCAGGGCCAGCAGGGCCAGGGAGCCCATGAAGGCGGCCCGCACCACACTGGGTTCGGGGCGGCAGACCAGGACGAACAGCCAGATCATCACGGCGCCGCCCGCCACCGTCCACCACGGCGGCGCGCGCACCAGGTGCCCCAGGGCCACCACCACCCCGGTCAGGATCGCGAGGTTGGCGCCGCTCACGGTGAGCAGGTGCGTCATCCCGGTCGCACGGAAGTCCTCCGCCACCTGCGGGTCCACGCCGGAGGTGTCGCCGACGATGAGGGCGGGCAGCAGGCCGCGTTCGGGCTCGGGCAGGCCCGCGGCGGCCCCGCGCAGCCCGGCCCGCACGTCGCCGGCGAACCCCTGCCACCGGCCGGGCGGCGCCACCTCGCGCGGCGGGCCGCGCACCAGGACCAGGGCGCCCAGGAAGGGGTCGTCCTCGGCGGCCACGAACTCGCCCCGGGCGGTGAAGGACTGGCCGGGCAGCAGCCGCGGCCACTCCTCGCCGGAGGCGAGCAGCACCACGGGGTCGGCGGCGGGACGCCCGTCCACCTCGGTGGCGCGCGCCCGGACCACCCACTCGGGCCGGCCCGGCCGCGGTGTCCCGGACCGGGCCCGCGGATCGCCGGTGACCCGGGCGGTGAACCGCACATCGCCCGCCTCCACGGCGGCCCGGGCGGCGCCGGCCGCCACCCGGTGCACCTGGACCCCGGCGACCACCGCGACGGTCCCGGCACAGGCCAGCGCCGCGGCGGTGGTCAGCGCCACCGCCTCCACCGGCGCCCGCGCCAGCAGGAACACCAGCACCGCCGCGCACCAGGCGACCCCGCCCAGCACCCACGCCGCCCACGGCGGCGCCAGCGGCGCGGCCAGCGCCGCCGCCCACGCGGCCGCGGCGGGCACCACCGACCGCAGATCCACCGGCCGCCCCACCCCGTACCCGTCCGCCCCCAACCACACCACCACACCCACCACCCCCTTCGGTCACAGCCCTGCCGCCGCATCCGCCCTCAGCCGACGGTGACGTGCGGGCGGATCTCCTCCAGGGTCTTGGTGCCGATGCGGTCGACGTTGATGAGGTCGTCCACGCTGGTGAACGGTCCGTTGGCCTCGCGGTAGGAGACGATGTTGCCCGCGGTGACCTCGCCCACCCGGGGCAGTGTCTCCAGCTCCGCCTCACCGGCCTGGTTGATGTTCACCAGAGGCCCCTCGGCGGTGCCCGCGGGTGGGACCGCCGCCGCCGGCTGTGGCAGGCCGACCAGGATCTGCTCGCCGTCGACCAGGGAACGGGCCAGGTTGAGCAGGTCCATGTCGGCGTCGGGGAGGGCGCCCCCGGCGGCCTCCACCGCGTCCGCCACCCGCGAACCGGGCGGCAGCGTGTACAGCCCGGGGTCCTCGACCTCCCCGCCCACGTGCACCACCACGTCGGCCTCGGGGTCGGCGGCCGCGGCGCCGGGCGCCGCCGCCTCGGCGGGGAGCGTGTGCGCGACGGTCTCGGGCGCGACGGCCTCGGTGGGGCGCTCGCGCAGGAACAGCACGGCGGCGATCGCGATCAGCGCCAGCACGAGCAGGGCCGCCACGGCCCGCCGCGACATGGTCGCCTCGGGCGGCCACCGCCGCGTCAACCGCTCCACGACCCCGCCCCGCGGGGGAAGGAACTCGGTGTACCCGCTCGGCACCCGCGGGATCCCCTCCTCCCCGTCGTCCCCGCGCCGACGGCGGCCGCGCCCGTCCGGGGCGGCCTCCTCCGTGGCGCCCGGATCGCCGGGCCGCCGCCCGTCACCCGAGTCGTCCTCGTCGGCGCTCCGCCACGCCCCGGTGTCCGCGGCCCGCCGCCACGCCGACGCCGTCTCACCCGCGTCGCCGGCCTGCTCCCTTCGGGGACGGCCGCCGCTCGCAGTCGCGCCGGGGCCCGTTGCCGCTCCGTGTGCCGCCGCGTCGGTCGGCCCGCCCGCGCCGGACCCCCGGTCCCGGTCCCGGGCGGCGGTGTCCGCCGTCTCGCCGCCAGTGGCCGGTTCGCCTGTGCCGCTGCTCCGGTTCGCTGTGGGTTGCTCTGCCCACGGTTGGGCGGTGGCCGCTGTGGCGGGGTGGTCGGTGGCGCGGCCCTGGTGGGGGCGCCCGCCCCGGGGCCGGGCGGGG
>NZ_JBJJBV010000490.1:0-2143 GCF_045446735.1 Nocardiopsis protaetiae | reverse complement strand
CGTTCTACAGGCGGGCCTCCAGGGCGGTGCGGTCGGTGAACAGGTGCCCGGCCATGCCCAGCGCCTCGGCGGCCGCGACGTTCTCGCTGCGGTCGTCCACGAACAGGGTGTCCGCCGGGGCGACCGCCATCCGCTCCAGGCACCACAGATAGACCTCGGGCTCGGGCTTGGCCACCCCCAGGCGGCCGGAGAAGGCGCGCACCGAGAACGCGGCCAGCCACGGGTTGTCCTTCTCGAAGCGGTCGGCCAGCTCGGCGGGGATGTTGGACAGCAGGCCCACCGTGCGGCCGTCGGAGGCCAGCCGCTCCACCAGGGACACCATGTCGGGGTCCACGGCCCGCCAGCTGTCGATGTCGGCCTCGATGAGCGCCGCGGCCAGCTCCCGGTCCACCTCGCGGCCCAGCCGCTCCCCCACCGCCCGCCAGTAGGAGGGTCCGTCCAGGTCACCGCGGTCGTAGGGCAGGCGAAGAGCCCAGTAGGCGTCCCAGAAATCGGCGGGGTCGGCGGCACCCATGGTGGCGGCCAGGCGTTCCTTTCCGTCGGCGGACTGGTGGCGGGCGATCACGCCGAACAGGTCGAACAGGACGGCTCCGGATTCGATCTCGGGCAAGGAGGTCTCCTCGGGGTCGGTGGGGCGGCTCGTTCAAGCCGTACCCGATGGCGGCTCTCCGCGCACCCGGAACCGGAGGAGTCGGGTCCGAAAAGAGGGTGAATCGGCCCTGTGGATAACCCGGCGGGGCGGGCCGGATCGGCCTACCCTCAAAGGGAAGTCGCGGCCCTGTGCCGTGAGTGGTCCACCCCCCGACCCCCTGGGAGTCCCGTGTACGACGCCGCCCTCAAACTCGGCACGGCCGTGGTCAAGGCCGCGTGCGGAATCTGGCTCGGTGACCCCATCGTCAACAGCGCCGCCACGACGGTGGTGGACCTGGTGCAGGCCAGGGTCACCGACCGGCGCGAGCAGAGACGGCTGGAGCGCAAGTTCGGGGAGATCGAGGAGGCCGTCGCCGACCGGATCGTGGAGCAGTTGGAGCACGAGTTCCGCGGGCTGGCCGACAACGAGCGCGAGGCCGCGGTGCTGGCGGTGGCGGACTCCTTCGAGCGGGCGGGACTGACCGACGAGGTGCTGTTCGAACAGGACCTGGACCCGCTGTACCTGGAGCGGTACGTGCGGGGGCGGGCCGCGGGGGCCACCCGGGACCTGGGCGCGGCGGGGGTGGGGCTGTACGACCGGCTGCTGCCGGAGGCGTGTGCCTATGTGATGGCCACGCTGACCACCTTGCCGCGGTTCCAGGCGGGGGCGTTCGCGGAGCTGCTGCGGCGGGAGAGCCTGATCCTGCGGCAGTTGGAGGAGGTGCTGGACCGGCTGCCCCGCCGGGTCGAGGGCGGGGAGGAGGACGGTGAGACGGCCGCGGAGGCGGCGTTCGTGACGGCGTACCGGCGTAAGGCGGCGGAGCGCTGGGACGTGCTGGAGCTGTTCGGCACGGACGCGAACACGCGCAGGTACCCGCTGACACTCGCGTACCTGAGTCTCAGAGTGGGGAAAGAGGACCTGTGGGCGACGGACAAGCCGGGATTCCTCTACGACCCCGACGAGAACCGCATCGAACGTGTCCTGGGTACCCACACGAGGACCTTTCTGCGCGCTCCGGCGGGCAGCGGCAAGACCACCCTGCTTCGGTGGATCGGTGTGCGGGCCAGCCGGGGCGACTTCCCCGAGGGGCTGCGGGCGTGGAACGGGCTGGTGCCCTTCCTGGTGCCGCTGCGCCAGTACGTGGGCCGCGACCTGCCCGAACCGGCGGACTTCATCGTGCACACCGGCCGCCACCTGGCCGACCAGGCCCCCGAGGGGTGGGCCAACCGGGTGCTGGCGCAAGGGTGCGGCATCGTCCTGGTCGACGGGGTGGACGAACTCCCGCCCGACCAGCGCGAGGCCGCCCGCCGCTGGCTGCGGGAGCTGGTGGCGGACTTCCCCGACAACCGGTACGTGGTGACCACTAGGGCCTGTTCTGGGTTTGGATCAAGGAGTGGCGGGCAGGCTGCGCAACCACAACAGGGCCCCGCGCAGGTGAAGGCCCGCGAGGTAGCTCTGGGGCGTCTTGTCGTACCGGGTGGCCAGCCCCCGCCATTCCTTGAACTTGTTGAT
>NZ_JBJJBV010000049.1:0-29620 GCF_045446735.1 Nocardiopsis protaetiae | reverse complement strand
CGCCACCCGCACGACCTCCGCGTGGCTATCGGCCTCGATCTCCAGGTACGTGGGAATCCCGGGCCAGCTATCGATCTCCAGCCGCGCCCCCTCCAACGTGAAGCTGTGCCTGCGGTTCTCCTGGTAAGCCTTGGCCGTATACCCCAGCTTCCCCAGCAGCACGTTCGCCGTCTCGAAGTCCCCCACCTCGGTCTCGGTCTCCCGTGTCCCGTCGATGGCGTCCGAGGCGACCTCCTTCACCGCGAGCGTCACCCCGCGCCCCGTGTCGCGCAGCCGCACCCACCGGGACACCCCTTCCTCCGGCGCGAGGTCGTACACGTAACGCCGCTGGAGCACCTCCCCCAGGTCCACGCCGCCCCTGTCCAGGATTAGCCGCGCAACCCCTTCAGGGTCGATCTCCAGCACCCGTGCCTCGTACTCGATGGCACTCACGCGTCCGCCCCCTTGATCAGCGGCGCGTCCCATGTGAACTTCTCGAACCCCACGCTGTAGTACAGCCCGCGCGCCGCCGGGTGCCCCGGCGCCCCCAGACAGGCCACCGTCGCGTGTACGGCCCCCGCCTCCCGGCCCAGGAGCATCCCGTGCAGCAGCAGCGCCCGCCCCAGCCCCAGGCGCCGGTAGTCCGGGTGAGTTCCCACCGGCTCGAACTCGATGGTCCGGTTGGCCTCGTCGAACCACATGATCGCCGAGGACGCCATCGTCCCGTCCGGCGCCTCCGCCAGAACGTGCAGGTCACCGCGATAACCCGCCGCCCCCCGCACGCCCTCGTAAGCCTCGATCGAATACGCCGAGGGCTGCCATGCGTTCAAGTGGCCCTGAACCGCGGCCTCCGGTCCGACTTCGTCCGCGGTCCGGAACCGGAACCCGTCCGGCAGCTCCGGCCGCTCGATGTCGGTCAGGTCCCGCTGGTTGAGCTGGGTCCAGGCCCCCGTGTCCCCCAGCGCGTCCGGGTCGGTCTTGTACCCGTGCGCCACCCACCGCCCCAGGGCGACTTCGTCGAGCGCAGAAGGCAGCACCGCCCGCTCAAGCCCCGGCGCCGTGGCGTCGAACCAGTCGATCACCTCGTCGAGCAGCTCCATGTGGTCCGGGTGGACCTGATGGGCCAGGTAGGCCCCGGTGACCTCCTTGACCGTCCCGTCGCTGAGCCGCGCCTTGCGCGGCAACTGCGCCCACCCCCACGCCACCAGCTCACCGTCGGAGAACCACAGTCGGCGCCGCCAGTTCTCACCGAAGGCCGCACGCCCCCGCCCCCAATTCCAGGCGAGTTCGCCGTACGACGCGTCGCTGTTCACCAGTTCCGGATGGGTGGCGGTCAGACGCTGCGCCAGCCCCTGCATGAGCCCCACGTCCGCCGCGGTCAAAAGCTCTGAGTTCGTCATGGTGCCTCACCGTGCCAGGGCGCCGGACCTCCGTCGACCGGTTTTCCGGCCGCCGCGGCTGCGCCCCCACTCCCCCGCGCCGTCACTCCCCCGGCGGGCCGCCGTGGACGGCCGCGTAGACACGTTCGGCGTAGTCGTCGAGGGCGCCGGAGCACGCGCGCAGGCGCTCGGCCGCGTCGCGGGCCTGCGGGAGGGCCAGAACGTCGCGTTTCCTCAGGTCGCGGAACCAGCGGCGCAGCCGCTCCAGGCTCTGCTCCTCTTCCTCCAACTCCGCGAAGGTGAACTTGCGCTCGGCGATCTCCCGGTCGATCTCCTCCAGGAACTTGCCGCAGTCGGCATCGAACTCGCGCCACTCGTCCACCCGTGCCGCCGTGAACGCGTCCACGATGAGCTCCCGCGCCGCCGCGTCGCGCGGCTCGACGTCGAACACCGCCACCCGCCCGCCGCCTTCGGCCGCCAGCTCCCCGGCCCGGTCCACCGCGTCGCGGAAGGCCTCCGCCGCCGGCAGCGCCCACGTCCCCTGGGCCACCGGGACGGCGCCCGCGCGCCGCAACTCCCGCCACACCGCGACGCGGTGCCGGGAGGGCTTGGCCGGTACCTGCACCACCGCGAGCATCCACCGCACCGTATCGTCCGTCACGCCCCCGACCGTAACACCCGGTTCGGCGGGGCGAGGGACCGTGCGGGAGCACCCGGCCATCATGCTCCGGGCGGCGGTGTTCCCCCACCCCCGCAAGGGCACGAGTAACACTTGTTACATTCAGTGACGTGACGGACTCCTCTTCTCTGCGCCCCGTGGTCCCGCTCTACCTCGCCGGTTTCACCACCGCGTTCGGCGCCCACGGTGTCGCCGGCGTGCTCGGCGCCCAGAGCGACGACATCGGCCTGTCCCTGATCCACCTGGGCCTGGTGCTCGCCCTCTACGACGTGGCCGAGGTGATCCTCAAGCCGCTCTTCGGCGCGCTCAGCGACCGGATCGGCCCCAAGCCCGTCATCGTCGGCGGCCTGATCGCGTTCACCGCCGCCTCCCTGCTCGCGCTCATCTCCCCCGCCCCGCTGGTGCTGGGCCTGGCCCGGCTCGGGCAGGGCGCCGCGGCCTCGGCGTTCTCCCCCGCCTCCTCGGCCGCGGTCGCACGCCTGGCCGGCCGGGAACGCCTGGGCCGCTCCTTCGGCCGGTACGGGGCGTGGAAGAGCCTCGGCTACGTCCTGGGCCCGCTCATCGGCGTCGCGCTGGCCCACCTGTGGGGCATCCAGTCGCTCTACCTGGCGCTCGGGCTGCTGTCCGCCGCGGCCGCGGTGTGGGTGCTGCTCGCCGTGCCGACCCTGCCGATCGTGCCCCGCCCCCGGTACACCGTCGCGGACCTGGTCCGGCAGACCACCGAACGCGGGTTCCTCGTCCCGACCCTGCTGCTCGCCACCACGACCGCGATCCTGGGCGTGGCCGTCGGCTTCCTCCCGCTGCTGGCCGTACGCATGGAGCTGCACCCGCTGGCCGGGGCCGCGGCCGTGGCGCTGCTCGCGCTCACCTCGACCCTGGTCCAGCCGACCGTGGGGCGCCTGCGCGACGAGGGCCGGATGAGCACCCGGAACGGGGGCATGCTGGGCCTGTGGGCGGCCGCCGCCGCGCTCCTGCTGCTGGCGCTGGCCCCGAACGCGGTCACGCTGTTCGCCTGCGCCGCCGTGATCGGCCTGACCGTCGGCACCGTCACCCCGCTGGCCTTCGCGCACCTGGCCGCCGTCACCCCCGAGGAGCGTATGGGCCGGACCATGGGCAACGCCGAACTCGGCCGCGAGCTGGGCGACGCGGGCGGCCCGCTCCTGGTCGGCGCGGTCGCCACCGCCGCGAGCCTGCCCGTCGCCCCCGCGGCGCTGGCCGCCGCCGGTCTCGGCGGCGGCGCAGTGAGCCGGTTCGTGCTGCGCGCGCCCGGGGAGTCCGGCGAGCAGGCCGGTGTCCGACCCGCGTCGTAGGCTGAACCCGCACGTGAGCGAGGGGGATCGAGATGGCCCGGGCGACACGGACCGAGACGACGGTGGCCGAGGTGCTGGCCGAGCTGGCCGCGCTCGAAGACCCGAAGATCAGCCGGGTCAACGAGAGGCACGGCGACGACCACGGGGTGAACCTCACCAGGCTGCGCGCGGTCGCCAAGCGGCTCAAAACGCAGCAGGAACTGGCGGTCGGGCTGTGGGCGACCGGCGAGACCGCGGCGCGTTTGTTGGCGCTGCTGGTCTGCCGCCCCAAGGCGTTCGGGTTCGAGGAACTGGACGCCATGCTGCGCGAGGCGCGCAGACCCAAGGTCCAGGACTGGCTGGTCGACTACGTGGTCAAGAAGAACCCGCACGCCGAGGAGCTGCGCGTGCTCTGGTTCGCCGACCCGGACCCGGTGGTCGCCGGTGCCGGGTGGGCGCTGACCACCGACCGGGTGGCCAAGAGGCCCGAGGGCCTGGACCTGCCCGGGCTGCTCGACCTCGTCGAGGTGCGGATGAAGGACGCCCCCGACCGGTTGCAGTGGGCGATGAACGAGTGCCTGGCCCGGATCGGGATCGAGCACCCCGAGTACCGGGAGCGGGCCATCGGGATCGGGGAGCGCCTGGAGGTGCTCAAGGACTACCCCACCCCGCCCGGCTGCACGTCCCCCTTCGCCCCCGTCTGGATCACCGAGATGGTGCGCCGCCAGGAGGTGTAGGCCCCGGCGCGCCGGGGGCGCCGGCCGCGCTGGAACGGACACCCGGGGCGAAAACTCCCCTACGATGTTCGGGCCGACTTCCCGAATCCCCCCGCATCCGCCAATCCCGGGAAGCGGCCGACACCGAGGAGATCGCTGATGGGCTACCCCATGCCCGGGCTGTGGGTCACCGAGCACACGGTCACCGTCCCCCTGGACTGGTCCGACCCCGGCGGGGAGCGGATCGAGCTCTTCGTCCGGGAGCTGGTCGACCCCGAGCGCAAGGGGGACGACCTCCCCCTGCTCGCCTTCCTCCAGGGCGGGCCCGGCGGGGCCAACCCCCGCCCGCTGGAGCCCTCCGGCTGGATCGGAGAGGCCCTCGGCGAGTACCGGATCGTCCTGGTCGACCAGCGCGGAACCGGGCGCAGCACGCCCCTGGACGCGCAGGCCGTCGCCGAACGCGGTGACGCCGCCGCCGGGGCCGACCACCTGTCCCGGTTCCGCGCCGACTCGATCGTGCGCGACATGGAGCACGTCCGGGAGACCGTCTACGGCGGTCGGCGCTGGACCACCCTCGCCCAGAGCTACGGCGGCTGGCTGACCCTGTCCTACCTCTCCCACGCCCCCGAGGCGCTCAACGCCTGCTACATCTGCGGCGGCGTCCCCGGCGTGCCCGCCGACGTGGAGGAGGTGTACCGCCGCACCTTCACCCGGGTGGAGCGCAAGACCGCCGAGTACCGCCGCCGCTACCCCCAGGACGTGGAGGCCGTGGCGGCGATCGCCGACCACCTGGCCGCGAACGACGTGCGCCTGCCCGACGGCGACCGGCTGACGGTGCGCCGCTTCCAGACCCTGGGCATCGAGTTCGGGCGCAAGCCCGGGTTCGAGCGCATGCACTGGCTGGTGGAGAACGCGTTCATCCGCCCCGGTCGGCTGTCCGACGGGTTCCTCCAGGAGGTGCTGGTGCGCACCTCCAGCGCCGCCGACCCGATGTACTGGACGCTGCAGGAGGCGATCTACGCCGACCGTTCCGGTGTCGCCACCGCGTGGGCGGCCCAGCGCGAACGCGACCGGCGGCCGGTGTTCGCCGAGGACGCCCGGCCGCTGATGTTCACCGGGGAGATGGCGTTCCCGTGGATGTTCGAGGAGGTGCGGCTGTTGAAGGCGCTGCGCCCCGCGGTGGAGGAGCTGGCCCGGCGCACCGACTGGCCGCCGCTGTACGACGAGAAGCGGCTGCTGGCCAACGAGGTGCCCGTGGCGGCCGCCGTGTACTACGACGACATGTACGTGGACGCGCATGTGCAGCTGGACACCCTGGAGGGGGTGGGGAACTCGTGGGCGTGGGTCACCAACGAGTTCGAGCACGACGGCATCCACTCCGGGCGGGTGTTCGGGCGGCTGCGGGAGTCGATGCGCGACCGCGGGGGCGAGCCCCGCTGAGCGGCAGCCGCTGAGCGGTCGATCGGCTGAACGGCTGAGCGATCGAGCGGTGGTGGGGCCGTGCCGAAGGGCCACTGACAGACGGCTGACAGGCTGCGGACAAGCCCCTGACAGGTCGCTGGCACTGACGAACCGCTGATACGCGCTGACAGGCCGCTGACAGGCGGTGGGCTCTGACGGGCCGCGGCCCCGCCCGGGTGGGCGGGGCCGTGCGCGTTCAGCGCAGGTCGGCGGCGGTGGGGACGACCACCCCGTACAGGTCGCCGATGGTGGCCAGCCCGGCGGCGTGCAGCTGCTCGGCGGGCACCTCGGCGACCGGGGAGCGCAGGGTCCGGGTGGCGCAGGCGTCGGCGACGACGGTCGGCCGCAGCCCGTTGAGGAACGCGCCCTCGGAGCTGAAGGTGACGCACATGTGCGTCATGAACCCGGCGATGACGACGTTCTCTCCGCGACCGGTGGCGGTGACGCGTTCGAGCAGGTCGGTGCCGACGAAGGCGTTCGGAGCGCCCTTGACGACCACCTGCTCGCCCTCGACCGGCGCCACCCGCGGGTGGATCCCGCCGATCTCCTCGCGGATGTCGTAGGGGCTGCCCGCGCCGCCGTCGTGGATCACGTGGAGGACCGGGGTCCCGGCCTCGCGCGCCCGGGCCAGCAGGTCGGCGGCGGCGTCCAGGGCCTTGTCCCAGCCTTCGAGCTCCATCACGCCCCGGGTGTAGGTGTTCTGGTAGTCGATGAGGATCAGGGTGGCGTCGGCGAGCGCGGCCGGGGTCTGGTCCATGCCGCTGATGTCGCGCAGGGTGGTGGAGGCCATCGGTGTCGTTCGTCCTTTCCATGCCGCGCCGCGGGGTGCGGCCGTCGGCGGCCCGCCCTCGTCGGGCGGCCACCGTCCACGCTAGGATCGGCCCCCTGATGTCGGCAATGTCGTACGAACCGCAGATTCGGACACGGGCGACCGCGCAGGCGACCACGCAGCCGACCGGCCGAATCGGCTCGCATACCGCGACCATCCGGATGATATGAACATGCCGATGCCGTTGACATTCGGATGGCAGTGGCATGCGGATGGTGCGGGCATGCGGGGCGGGAGAGCACGGGGCGCAGGTGATCGCGGGCTCGGACCTGGGATGATGCGCACACGCGGGGCCACGGACCGAAGGGATGCGGACACTCGGATGACGCGGACATGTGAATGGTCACGACATCCGGATGATGTGGACATGGCAACGGAGGGAAGCAGCGTGGACACGCGCCTCGTGGTGGTGATGCTCTTCGAGCAGGTGGACCTGCTGGACGTCACCGGGCCCGCCGAGGTGTTCGCTCTGCTGCGGCGGGAGCTGGGCGGGCCCACCGGCTATGAGGTGGTGCTGGCCGCGCCCACACCGGACCCCGTCACCACCTCGGCCGGGGTGCGGGTGCTGCCCGACGCCACGTTCGACGACGTCGCCGGGCGGCGTATCGACACGCTGCTGGTCCCCGGCTCGGTCGAGGCCGGGGAGGGCCCCGGGGTGCGGGCGATCGCCGCCCCCGAGGTGGTGGAACAGGTGCGGCGGCTGGCGCCGCGCGCCCGTCGCATCGCCTCGGTGTGCGTGGGCGCGCACCTGCTGGCCGCCGCCGGGCTGCTGGACGGCAGGCGCGCCACCACGCACTGGTCGACCGCCCGCCAGCTGGCCGCCGAGCACCCCGAGGTGGAGGTGGACGCCGAGCCGATCTTCATCCGGGACGGCGACATCTGGACCGGGGCCGGGCTCAGCGCCTGCATCGACCTGTCGCTGGCCCTGGTGGCCGACGACTTCGGCCGCGAACCCGCCCTGCGGGTGGCCCGCCAGCTGGTGGTGTACCTCAAGCGGCCGGGCGGGCAGAGCCAGTTCAGTGTGGCCCTGGACCCGGTGTCGACCACCCGCCGCATCGACGACCTGCGCCACCACGTCGCCCGCAACCTGACCGGGCCCCTCACCGTCCCCGACCTGGCGGCCCACGCCCATGTCAGCGAGCGGCAGCTCACCCGGATCTTCAAGAACGAGCTGGGGACCACCCCCGCCGCCTACATCGAGGCGGCCCGGGTGGAGGTGGCGCGCCAGCGGCTGGAGACCACCGACGACACCCTGGACCGGGTCGCCTCCGCCTGCGGTTTCGCCAGTACCGACACGCTCACCCGCGCGTTCCGCCGCGTCCTCAACACGACCCCCGCCCGGTACCGGGACCGGTTCCGGCTCGCCCCGGCCGACGCCCTCTGACCGCCGACGCGCCCTGACCCCGTACGCTCCCTGACCGCCTACGCCCCCGGCCGCCGATACCCCCGACCGCGTACGCCCCCTGACCTCCCAGGTGGCGCAGCAGCCGTGCCCGCAGGTCCTCCAGGTCCGGCGACCCGGCCGGCACCGTGTAGGTGTTCTCGCGCTCGCGCGCCATCTCCAGCACGTAGCCGTCGGCGGTGCGCGCCGGCCGGTAGCGTTCCTCCGCGTACCCGAACGTGATGGAGCCGCCGCTGGAGTTCGGGGAAGTCCACCCGGGCACTGTCCCGGCCGCCGGCCCCGGCGCCGCTCCGGACCCCATGCCACTCCAGGCCCCACCGCGTTCCGAGCCCCATCCCACTCCGGGCCGAGCCCCGCTCCGGGCCCCGGCCACCCGGCCACCGCACCTCACAGCCGCCGGAGGCCGCCCGCTGCCCCGCCGCACGCACCCGCGGGGCCGGTGCGCTACTCGGCCAGGCCCGCCAGCCGCCCGCCGAGGCGGGCGATGAGCGAGGTCTCCCGCGAGCCCCGCCCCTCCTCCCAGCGGTCGGCGAGGCCGAAGAGCCGGTACATGCCGTGCACCCCGATCCACCGCAGCGGTTCGGGCTCCCACCTGCCCGAATCGTGGTCGTTCCAGGGCAGCCGGGTCGCCGCCGTGTCACGCCCTGCGGCCCGGTCCACCAGGGTCCGGGCGGCCAGCCGGGTCGCGGTCACCCCGTGCCCGGCGAAGCCGCGGACCACACCGACCCGGGTGGCGGGGTCGAAGGCGACCCCCGCGCACCAGTCGCGGGTGACGCCGATGGCGCCGCGCCAGGCGTGCTCGATCTCGAACCCCACACCGGGGAAGAACAGCCGCAGCCGCTCCAGGAGGGTGCGCACGGTGCGGGCGTCCACGGCGCCCTCCCCCGGGGTCCCCGAGTTGTAGGCGTAGGGGGTGCCGCGGCCGCCGATGGCGATGCGGCCGTCGGCGGTGCGCTGGGCGTAGACGAACGTGTGCGCGGCGTCGCCCAGGCACTCGTTCCCCTGCCAGCCGATGCGCTCCCAGACCTCGCCGGGCAGGGGCCGGGTGACGATCATGGACGAGTTGACCGGGATGACCCGGCGCGCGTCCAGGTCGGGTGCGCCGCCGACCCGGCCGGTGTAGGCCTCCAGGCAGCTGAACACGGTGGCGGCGCGGACGGTGCCGCATTCGGTGCCGCGGCCGGTGTCACGGACGGTGCTCACCCGTCCGGGGTCGATGCGGGTGGCGGCGGTGCCCTCGATGATGCGCACGCCCGCGCGTTCGACCAGGTCGGCCAGGCCGCGGACGAGTTCGGCCGGGTCGACGCGGACGGTGCCGTGCGTGAGCAGCCCGCCCAGGGCCGGTGCGACGGCCACGCGTTCCCCGACCTGGTCGGCGTCCAGCAGCGACAGCTCGGATTCTTCGTACCCGTAGGCGAGGTCGGCGGCGCGGGCCTGCTCCAGCCTGCGCATCGCGGCGGGGGTGGTGGCGATCTTGAGGTGCCCGCCCCGGTGCTGGTCGGCGTCGATGCCCTCCTTCGCCAGCAGGCTCAGGGTGTCCTCGATCTCGGTGTTCATCTCGCGCTGGAAGGCGCGGACGGCCTCGACGCCGTCCTCACCGCGGGCCTGCGCGGCCCGGGCGTAGACGGCGCGGTTGCCGGGGATGAGCGGCGACATCCAGCCGCCGTTGCGGCCCGAGGCGCCGTAGCCGACCTCGCGGGCCTCCAGGACGGTGATCCGCCACCCGGGGTTCTCGCGGATCGCGGCCAGGGCGGCCCACAGCCCGGTGAGACCGCCGCCGACGATGACGAGGTCCTGTTCCTCATCGGGGAGCGGGCCGCCGCGCCGGTTCGCCGCTGCCGCGGGGTCGCGGGAGGCGGCCATCCAGTGCGAGATCTGGCCGTTGCGGTAGCCGGTCATGGTCGTCTCCCGTGGGGGCGGAGAAGGGGGTGGCCCCGGCCGCCCGCCCGCGCCCCGGCCTCGCGGGCCACGGCCGGGAAGCCGCCCGGGGTCCCTGCGAGTGTAGGGCCCGCCCATCGGCGCCGCCGCCCCCGGAGCCGCCTTCGATACAGAGCCGTGAGCAGGCGCGATACCCGCACCGGGACACGGGCCGATCAGCCGTGCCACTCGCAGAAGAGCACCGTCGCGTCGTCGTTGAGCGTGTCGTGGTGGTAGTCCAACACCTCGTGGACCAGGCGCCGCAGGGTCTCGGGGACCGGCATGTTGTCGGCCTGGTGGCGGATGACGAAGTCCACGAACCGCTCTACCCCGAACTCGTTGCCGTCGGCGTCGCGGGCCTCGATGACGCCGTCGGTGTAGAACAGCAGGCGGTCGCCGGGCTCCAGCCGCTCGCGGCACACCGTCACCGGCAGCCCCAGGTCCATGCCCAGCGGGTGGGAGGGTTCGCACTCCATCTCGCGTACCTGTTCCCCGCGGATGAGCACGGGCGGCAGGTGGCCGCAGTTGACCCATTCCATCTCGCCGGTGGTGAGGTCGAGTTCGGCCAGGATCGCGGTGGCGAACCGGGTGCGCACGAACTCCTGGATCAGGGTGGCCTCCACCCCCTGGGGGATGGCGGCCAGCGGGGTGCCCTTGCGGCGTTCGTTGCGAAAGGCCCCGACGGCGAGGTTGGCGATGAGCCCGGCGGCGGTGTCGTGGCCCATGGCGTCGAAGATCGCCAGGTGGACGGCCTCCCCGGTGACGGCGTAGTCGAAGGAGTCCCCGGCGTTCTCGTAGGCGGGTTCGGCCGCGGCGGAGATGGTCACCCGGGCGTCGGCGAAGGTGCCCGGGGGCATGAGCGTCCACTGCATCTCGGCGGAGACCGACATGGGTTCGGTGCGGATCAGCCGGGCGTAGGAGTCGCTGTTGGAGCGTTTGGCGATGACCAGCAGGCCCACCAGCGAGGCCAGGTCGCGCATGGCCGAGCGGTCGGGGTCGCCGATCCAGGTCACGTGGAGCACGCCCAGGCGTTCGGCGCCGTCCAGGATCGGTACCCAGTAGCGCGGCCCGGTGTCGGCGCGCACCGCCACGCCGGTGATGTAGGCCTGTCCCGCCGGGGAGTGGTCGATGGGCAGGTCCTCGCCGCCGCGGTGGGCGTCGGGTCCCAGCCCGGTGACCTCGCGCAGGACCTGCTGCTGGTGGTCGGCGAGGTAGAAGCGGGCCTCGGGCAGGCCCGCCGCGTCGGCCTTCTTGGCCACCAGGGCGGGCAACTCCTCGAAGGTGGCCAGGTGCCCGGCCCGCACCAGGGAGACCATCAAGTCGTTGGACGCGTGTTGTACGGGCATGGCAACCCCGTTCCCCCCGAGGGCCCCTGGGCCCTCCACCCTCCGCGGTGTCTTCGCAACCGAACGTCCATGGTCGCACGTTCGACACATCAGGCACAGATACCCACAAATCACCCATTTCGATCGGACCCCGCCGATCGAATCCACAGACGGTTAGGTTAGGCTCGCCTCATGCTCCTGTGGTGACGAGGAGGAACACCGTGACGGGAACACGCGGGCGCACCGCCCGGTCCGGGGGAACCACCGCGGCGGCCGGGCCGCCGGCGGCCGCGCTCACCGGCTGCGGGGCGGCCGCCCAGGACGACGACGCCCCGGCACCCGCGGACGGTGACGGTGACGGCGCCTACCCGATCACGGTGACGCCCTCCCAGGGCGAGGTCACCATCGAGTCCGCCCCCGAACGCGTGGTCGCGCTCGTCCTCTCCCCCGCCGACGAGCCCATCTCCCTGGGCATGGACCCGGTCAAGGCCGCCGTCACCCCCGGCACCGATGCCTTCGACCCCGCCGGGGATGAAAGTCCGCCCTCCCCCGCGCCGATCTCCCCGCGCCGGCTGCGCGACGAGCCGGCACCGGTGGTCGGCGCCCTGGCCTGAGCCTCCCGGCCCGGGGTGCCCGCTCGGGTGGGGCGGGCACCCCGCACGGCGGCCGGGCCCGCGCCCCTCGGGGGACCCCGGGTCGGCACCCGGCCGAAACGCCGTTAAAGTGCCGATCATGAACGGGCACCCCGGCCGACACGGCACACGCACCCTCGCGGTGCTGCTCGCCGTGCTCGTGCTGACCTGCCTGGTCTGCACGCTGACGACCACCGGCCCCGCCGGTTCCGACAGCCCCACCGGCACCGCCTCCACCACGGCCACCGCTACCACCCGCCTCGCCAGCCCCACCGACTCCACCGGTACCGCCTCCACCACGGCGACCGCGCCCACCGCGGCCACCCGCCCCGCGGCCGACCCCGCCGGGCACGAGGACCACACCTGCGTCGCCGCCCCCGCCGCGGCCGCCGCCGCGGGCGCACCGCTCCTGTTGGCCCCGCTCCCCCTGTTGTGGGCGCTGGGCCACTCCGAGCACGCCCCGGCCCCGCCCGCCGAGGACGCCCCCACGGCGCCCCGGCACGGCCCCGGGCTGCTCACCCTGCTCTGCGTGCAACGGGTCTAGACACGACCGCGCCGCGCCGACGCCCACCGCGTCCCGCGCCGCCCCCTCCTCCCCCGACCGCCCCGGCGGTCCCGTCGTGATCCCGCCGTGCCCCGCGCACGGACCCGTTGGAACGGAAAAAACCGTGAACCAGAACATGACCTTCACCGTCGTGATGCTCGCCGTCCTGGGCCTGCTCGTCGGCGCCCTCGTGTACATGTCGAACCGCCCGCCGGCCCCCTCCGGGACCGCCGGCACCTCCGCCGCCGCACCCGGGGGCCGGGGCGCCGCGGCCACCCCCTCGCCCGCCCCCGCCGAGCTGCTGGTCCGCGAGGACAGCCGGTACCTCGACGGCGTCGAGGACGCGCCGGTCACCGTCGTGGAGTTCCTCGACTTCGAGTGCGAGGCGTGCCGCGCCCAGTTCCCCGTGATGGAGCGGATCCGCGAGGACTACGACGGCCGCATCGACTTCGTCGTCCGCTACTTCCCTCTCCCGGGCCACGCGAACTCGCGCCCGGCGGCCGCGGCCGTGGAGGCCGCGGCGCAGCAGGGCGCCCTGGAGGGGATGTACGCGCGGATGTACGAGACCCAGGCCGAGTGGGGCGAGTCGCGGCAGGACCAGAGCGAGGTGTTCGTCGGCTTCGCCGAGGAGCTGGGCCTGGACGTCGCGGAGTTCACCGCCGCCATGGAGTCGCAGGAGGTCGCCGACCGGGTGCAGGCCGACTTCGACGACGGTGTCGCCCTGGGCGTGCAGGGCACCCCGACCATCTTCGTCAACGGGTACCGGACCCAGAGCATGCCCACCTACGAGGAGCTCGCCGAGCTGATCGACGCCGGGCTCGCCGAATGAGCGCCGACACCGGTGCCACCGGCGCCCCCGCCACCGCACCGGCCACGGACCCGCTGTCCCGCGCCCTGCCGTGGCTGCTGGCCCTGGGCGGGGCGGTGGGCCTGCTCGCCGCCACCGCCCTGCTGGTGGAGAAGATCCGCGTTCTCCAGGACCCCGGTCATGTTCCCTCGTGCAGCATCAACCCGGTGCTGTCCTGCGGGACGGTCATGTCGACCCCGCAGGCCGAGGCGTTCGGCGTCCCCAACCCGATCCTGGGCGTCATCGGCTTCTCCGTGGTCACCACCGTCGGCGTCGCCCTGCTGGCGGGGGCGCGCCTCCCGCGCTGGTTCCACCTGGGCCTGTGGGCGGGCACGCTGTTCGGCGCGGGCTTCGTGCACTGGCTCATCTTCCAGAGCCTGTACCGGATCGGCGCGCTCTGCCCCTACTGCATGGTCGTCTGGGCGGTCACCGTGCCGGTCTTCTGGTACACCACCCTGCACGCCCTGCGCGCGGGCCACCTGCCCACGCCGGCGGCCCTGCGCCGCCCGGTGGAGGCGGCGCTCCGCTACCACAGCACGCTCCTGTGCCTGTGGGCCCTGGCCCTGGCCGCGGCGATCACCCGGGCGTTCTGGACCTCCTGGACCGCCTTGCTCTGACCGCACCGAACACCGCCCCGGGCCCCCGACACCGCGTCGGGTGCCCGGGGCCGTTGGCGTCAGCGGTGGGCGCCGCCGCGGGCCTCCTCCGCCGTACCGTGCTCGGTGGCCCGCACGAACCGCAGCAGGGCGGCCAGCGTGTCCTCGTCGAGGTCGGCGAGCTCCTCGCGGGTGCGCTCGACCAGCCCGGCGTAGGCGGCGGTGACGCGTTCCAGCCCCTCCTCGGTGGGCTCCACGAGCACGCGCCTGCGGTCGCCGGGGTCGGCCACCCTGCGCACGCACCCGGCGGCGACGAGCCGGTCGACCATCCGCGAGGCCGAGCCGGTGGTCAGGTTGACCTGCTCGGCCAGGGCGCCGGGCGTGGCCGGTCCGTGGCGGCCCAGGACGTGCAGGCACTGCACGTCGGTGTCGGTGACCCCCAGCCGGGCGGCGACGACGCTGTTGAGCTGGACGACGCGGATCGCCCAGCCGGGGATCGCCTCCTCGGTGAGCGCCCTGACCAGGGCCTCCCTGCCGGGTTCCGCCATGGGGTGTCACTCCGTTCCGCTTCCTGTTCGCTGCACGACGCAGCAGAACCATGCTACTTTATCTGCGTAACGCAGCAATTGCGCAGCACAGTAATTGCGTCACGCGGCGAATCCCGGCCACGAGGAGCATCGAGCACCATGACCGCACCGCCCGCCGCCGCGACCGGACCCCCGCCCCTCACCGGACGTACCGCGGCCGTCGTCCTGGCGGTGATCCTCATCGCGGACTTCATGGAACTCCTGGACGCCACCATCGTCGGCGTCGCCGCCCCCGCGATCGCCGCCGACCTGGGCGCCAACGAGGCCGTACTCCAATGGACGGTCGCCGGGTACACGCTCGCCGTCGGCGCGGGCCTGATCACCGGCGGCCGCCTGGGCGACCGCTACGGGCGCCGCCGCCTCTTCCTGCTCGGCCTGGCCGGGTTCGGGGCGGCCTCCGCCGCCTGCGGCCTGGCCCCGGACCCCTGGACCCTGGTGGCCGGGCGCGTCGCCCAGGGGCTGGCGGGCGGGCTGATGATCCCCCAGGTGTTCGGTGTCATCCGCGCCTCGTTCGCACCGCAGGCGCGGGGCCGTGCCCTGGGCGCCTACGGAGCCGTACTGGGCCTGGCCTCCGTCGCCGGTCCCCTGCTGGGCGGGTTCCTGGTCGAGGCCGACCTCTTCGGACTGGGCTGGCGGGCGGTCTTCTGGGTCAACGTGCCGATCGCGCTCGCCGGGCTGGTCCTGGGGGCGCGCCTGCTGCCGGAGTCCCGGGGCGGGGAGGGGGCCCGGTTCGACGCGGTGGGCGCCGCCCTGGCCGCCACCGCCGTGGTCCTGCCGCTGCTGCCGCTGATCCAGGGGCGCGACTGGGGGTGGCCCTGGTGGGGCACGGCCCTCATGGCCCTCGCCGTCCCCGTCACCGCCCTGTTCCTGTGGTGGGAGCGCCGCCTGGCGGCACGCGGCGGGCAGCCCGTCCTGGACCCCGCCCTGCTGCGCCGCCGGGCCTTCGCTCTGGGCCTGGCCGCCGCGCTGCCGTTCTTCGGGGCGCTGGGCGCCTTCTTCCTGCTGCTCTCGCTGTACCTCCAGGCGGGCACCGGCCGCGGCCCGTGGGAGACCGGCCTGGTGATCCTGCCCTTCGCCGTCGGCTCGGTCCTCACCTCCGGTATCGGCGTCCGGTTCGCCGACCGGGCCGGGCGCGCGGTGCTCGTCTCCGGCGCCCTGCTGCTGACCGCCTCCCAGCTCCTGCTGCTCGCGCTGCTGCACGGCCCCGCCCCTGCCGCGACGGTCCTGGCCGTGCCGCTGCTCGTCGGCGGCCTGGGGCTGGGGCTCACCGCACCCTCCCTGATCAATGTGGTGCTGGCGGGGGTGCCCGCCCGGGACGCGGGGGCGGCGGGCGGCGTCCTGAGCACCGTCACCCAGCTCGGCGGCGCGGCCGGCGTGGCCGTCCTGGGCACCGTGTTCTTCGCCCGGCTGGAGCACGCCCTGGCCGACGGCGCCACCGCGGCGGCCGCCCACACCGAAGCCCTGGCCGCCGCCCTGCCCTGGCAGGCCGCCTGCTACGCGGTGGCGGCCGTGCTCCTGTTCCTGCTGCCCGCCCGAACCCACGAGGAGAGCACCCCATGACACCCGCGACCGTCCCCGACCCGTTCGCCCCCGCAGTCCGCGGGCTCGACGAGCCCCACCCGGCGCACACCGCCCTGCGCGCCCTGGGTCCCCTGGTGCGGGTCCGGGCCCCGGCGGGCGGCCCCGCCTGGATCGTCACCGACGACGCCCTGGCCCGCGAGGTCCTCGTCGACCCGCGGATCGTCAAGGACACGGCGTTCGCGCCCGCGCACTGGGACCCCCGGGCCGCGGGGCTGGAGCCCACCGCTGCCGCCCAGCCCTCGCTCACCACCTCCGACGGCCCCGCGCACGAACGGCTGCGCCGGGCCCACGCGCCGCTGTTCACCGCGCGCCGGATCGGCGCCTACGCCGAGCGGATCACCGCCCACGCGCGGCGGATGCTCACCGGCCTGGCCTCGGCCGGCGGACCCGTGGACCTGATGGCGGACTTCACCACGCGCTTCCCCCTCACCGTGGTGTGCGACGTGCTGGGCGTCCCCCTGGACCGGGTCGACGAGGCCATCGCCGCCTGCCGCCTGATGTACGGCGACGACCCCGAGGAGGTGGGCGCGGCGATGGCCGCCTTCGCGGACCTGGCCGCGGCCGCCCTGGAACCGGGCCGGGAGGGCCTGGCCGCCGAACTGCGCGCACGTGTCCCCGAGCTCACCGACCCCCAGGTGCACTACCTGCTGTTCACCCTGATCTACGCGGGCCAGCTCACCACCGACCCGTCCCTGGGCTTCCTCATCGCCGGGCTGCTCGGCCCCGGCGGGCGCACCGCGGGGGACGCGGACGAGGTCGTGCGCGAGACCCTGCGCCGGTACTCCCCCGCGCCCTTCAGCCTGTGGCGGTTCACCGCCGCCGAGGTCGGACTCGCGGGGACCCGGCTGCCCGCCCGCTCCCCCGTGCTCGTCGACATCCAGGGGATCAACACCGATCCCGAACGCGCCATCGGCCCGGACCTGGCCTTCGGGGCCGGGCCGCACTACTGCACCGGCGCGCAGCTGGCCCGTCTGGAGCTGGCGGCGGTGGTCGAGGTCCTGCGCACGGACCTGCCCGGGGCCCGGCTGGCCGTGCCCTTCGCCGACCTGCGCCGGGCCGGGGTCGGCGGCATTCAGGGGAGCCGCCCGACCGCCCTGCCCGTCCTGTTCTGAAACCACCCCGGTCACCGCCCCGGCACGTCTCACCCCGCGGCGGCCGGGGTGACCCGGACCCGGACGTTCTTCATCAGCGGCTGGTCGCTCTGGGTGCTGTAGTCGGCGAACCCCACCAGGACGTTCATCTCGGGCATGTACCCGGCGGCGCTGCCGCGCGGCAGGTCGTAGCGCAGCGCCCGGTAGCCGCGCAGGTGGCGGCGGGTGCCGTCCCTGGACAGCGACTCGATGTCGACCAGGGTGCCCTCGCCGATGCCGCGGGCGCGCATGTCCTCCAGGTTCATGAAGATCAGCGTGCGCAGGTTCTTCACGCCCCGGTAGCGGTCGTTGTCGGAGTAGACGGTGGTGTTCCACTGGTCGTGGGAGCGCATGGTCTGTAGGACGAGCACGTCGCGGTCGGCGGGCACCACGTCGGGCAGCTCCGCGGCGGAGAACTCGGCCCGCTCCGAGGGGGTGAGGAACACCAGTTCGCGGGCGGGCTGTTTGATGCGGAACCCCAGCGGCAGCCGCACCCGCCGGTTGAAGTCCTCGAACCCCGGCAGGACCTTGGCCATGGTGTCGCGGATGCGGTCGTAGTCCTCGATGTAGTCCTCCCAGGGGGTGGCGCTGTCGGGCAGGGCCGCCCGCGCCATCCCCGCGATGATCGCCGGCTCCGACAGCAGGTGCGGGGAGGCCGGGCGCTTCATGCCCACCGACAGGTGCACCATGCTCATGGAGTCCTCCACCGAGGTGGCCTGGAGGCCGGTGTGCTGCTCGTCCCTCTCGGTGCGGCCCAGGCAGGGCAGGATGAGCGCCTCGCGGCCGTGCTCCAGGTGGCTGCGGTTGAGCTTGGTGCTGACGTGCACGGTGAGGTCGCACTGGTGCATCCCCGCCGCCGTGTACGGGGTGTCCGGGGCGGCCAGGACGAAGTTGCCGCCCATGCCGACGAACACCCGGATGCGCCCCCGGTACCGGTCGTCGAGCCCGCGGTGCATGGCCTCGATGGTGCCGACGGTGTCCAGCCCGTGCTCGCGCGGCGGGTCGATGCCGCACACCGACGCCAGCCGGTCCAGGAACTCCGCGGTGGGCCGGTGGTCGATGCCGCAGGTGCGGTTGCCCTGCACGTTGCTGTGCCCGCGCACCGGCGAGGGGCCGGCGCCCTCCCGGCCCAGGTTGCCGCGCAGCAGCAGGACGTTGACGATCTCGCGGACGGTGTCCACGCCGTGCTCGTGCTGGGTGACGCCCAGGCACCAGCTGATGAGGGTGCGCTCGGACCGGTGGTAGATCTCCGCGGCCTCCAGGATGGCGGCGCGGGTCAGCCCCGACTGGTGCTCCAGCTCCTCCCAGGGGGTGTCGGCGCACACCTTGCGGTACGCCTCGAACCCGGACGTGTAGCGCTCGACGAACTCGGGGTCGATGGCCTTGGGGTCGCTCTCGGCGCGCTCCAGCAGCGCCTTGGCGATGCCGCGCATGAGCGCCATGTCGCCGCCGGGCCGGACCTGGAGGTTGAGGCTGCTGGTGGGGGTGGCCTTCATCAGCGCCATGTCGACGAAGTCGTGCGGGACGATGGCCTTGCGGGCGGCCGCCTCCACCATCGGGTTGACGTGCACGATCCTGGCGCCGCGCTTGTCGGCCTCGCTGAGCGCGGTGAGCATGCGGGGCGCGTTGGAGGCGGCGTTCACACCCAGGATGAACAGGGCGTCGGCGGCCTCCCAGTCCTTGAGGTCGGCGGTGCCCTTGCCGGTGCCCAGCGCCGCCTGTAGGGCGCGGCCGGACGCCTCGTGGCACATGTTGGAGCAGTCGGGGAGGTTGTTGGTGCCCAGCTCGCGGGCCATCAGCTGGTAGAGGAAGGTCGCCTCGTTGCCCAGGCGCCCGGAGGTGTAGAACGCGGCCTCGTCGGGGGAGTCCAGTCCGCGCAGGTGGCGGCCGACGAGCGCGAAGGCGTCCTTCCAGGCGATCGGCACGTACTTGTCGCTGCCGGCGTCGTAGACCATCGGCCCGACCAGCCGGCCCGCCGCCTCCAGCTCGTGGTCGCTCCAGGCCTTGAGCTCGGTGACGGTGTGCGCGGCGAAGAACTCCTTGCCCGCGCGCTTGCGCGTCATCTCCCAGGTGACGTGCTTGATGCCGTTCTCGCAGATGTCGAGTTTGAGGCCCTTGGTGTCGTCGGGCCAGGCGCAGCCCGGACAGTCGAAGCCGCCGTTCTCGTGGTTCATCTTGAAGATGGCGCGGGGGCCGTCGACCCACTCGCCCTCGTCCCTGAGGACGTTCATGACCGACATCGCCGCGCCCCACCCGGCCGCGGGGTGGTGGTAGTCGCGCTGGGACCACTGCTTCTTCTCGTCCGCCATGAGGCCCTCCCCGTCGCCGTCCGCCGTTCCCGCCGCGGCGGACGGAAAAAGAAGAATTCCTTGCGGACATTTGAATCGGCCGATACCGAAAAATTCCGGGGCCGGTGGCACCCCTTCCGACGCAAGCCGGAACCGGCCGCCCGGACACGTTCCCCCACCGCGCTCCCGCCGCGGACCCGCAGTTCACGGCGTCGCCATCATACGACCGGGGAGGTGCCCCGACAATCACCGGCAAAGCACCGGAGCGAACCCGTCCGCGACACACCACGGCCGTTGTCATGCCGAGCGAAAAGGCCCGTGACATGCGAACGTGAACGGCGGACAATGGTGAATTCGGCCCCTTCCCGAAAAATGTGCGGGGGCCGCGCGGCGGAAGGGCGGGGGGCCGATGGCCGACGGGAACCGATCCCAGGAGGTGGCGGTGCCGCCGGCCCGGGCCGCGGTGGTGGTCGTCCTGACCGTGCGGCCCGGGCCGCCCGAGCCGGTGCGCGAACTGCTGTCGGACGTGGCCGGGATCGTCCGCGCCGTGGGGTTCCGCGCCCCGGGCGAGGCGCTGAGCTGTGTGACCGGGATCGGCGCGGACCTGTGGGACCGGCTCTACGCACTCGGCCGCCCGCCCGGCCTGCACCGCTTCCGCAAGATCTCCGGCGACCGGCACACCGCGGTCTCCACCCCCGGCGACCTGGTGTTCCACGTGCGGGCGCACCGCATGGACCTGTGCTTCGAGCTGGCCCGCCGGCTCACCGAACGGCTGTCGGGCCTGGCCGAGGTGGTCGACGAGGTCCACGGGTTCCGGTACTTCGACGAGCGGGACCTGCTGGGGTTCGTCGACGGCACCGAGAGCCCCACCGGCGCCGAGGCGGTGGAGGCGGTCCGCGTCTCCGGCGGCGACCCGGTGTTCGTCGGCGGCTCCTACCTGGTGGTGCAGAAGTACGTGCACGACCTGGGCGCCTGGGAGGCGCTGCCGGTGGAGGAGCAGGAGCGGGCCATCGGCCGCCACAAGCTCAGCGACATCGAGATCCCCGACTCGGAGAAGGCGACGAACTCCCACGTCGCGCTCACCACCATCACCGACGCCGACGGCAACGAGCGCAAGATCGTCCGGGAGAACATGCCGTTCGGGTCGGTGGGCGAGGGGGTGTTCGGCACCTACTTCATCGGGTACGCCGCCGACCCGGGCGCGATCGAGCAGATGCTGCACAACATGTTCGTCGGCGACCCGCCCGGGAACCACGACCGGATCCTGGACTTCTCCACGGCGCTCACCGGCACCCTGTTCTTCATCCCGCCCGCCGGCCTGCTGGAGGACCCGCCCCCGGCACCGGAACACGAGGGGGCGCCGTGACGTCCCCGGTCCTGTCCAGCGCGTGGCTGCGCCTGGTGCTGTCGGTGGTCCTGGGCGTCCTGATCGGGGCGGGCGTCGGGGCGGTGTGGAACGCCGCCCTGGGGGTGCTGTCGGGGATCGCCGCCACCGCGGCGCTGTTCCTGGTGACCGGGGTCCTGGCGCTGTGGCCGATGGACCCCGCGCAGACCCGGGCCAACGCCCGCCGGGAGGACTTCCGGCCGGTGTTCGCGGAGCTGTTCGTGGTGACGGCGACCCTGTGCGCCCTGGCCGGGATCGTGCTGCTGCTGTTCCTGGGCCACTCCGGGACCCGCCACTCGGCGGCGGCGCTCGGGCTGGTCGGCGTGTTCACCAACTGGGCGGTGCTGCACCTGATGTACACCACCCGCTACGCCCACCTGTACCACGTCGACCCGGTGGGCGGCATCGACTTCAACACCACCGAGCACCCGCCGTCCTACCGGGACTTCTTCTACTTCAGCTTCAACCTGGGCATGACCTACCAGGTGTCGGACACCGACGTGTCGTCCTCCGGCATCCGCGCCGTGGTGCTGCGGCACTGCCTGCTGTCGTACGTGTTCGGGACGGTCATCCTGGCCGCGACGATCAACCTGGTCGCGGGCATCGTCACCGGCGGCTGACCGGGCGCCGGTGGTGGCGCGCCCTGTCACCGGGCGTGGTGCCCGGCCCCGGCCGCCACGACGGGCGCCGGGGGCGCCGAAGGCGGCGAAGCACTCACCCCGGGGCTCCCGTAACGGAAGGCGGCCCGGGGCACGGGGTGCGATCCTCCGCGGCGGGGTCCGGCGATCGGCCGCTCAGCCGGCGGCGGGGTCGTGGTGGCGGCCGATGGGCAGCATCAGCGGCCGCCCCGACACCGGGTCGGTGATGATGCGGCTGCGCAGGCCGAACACCGCCTCCACCGTCTCGGGGGTGAGCACCTGCTCGGGGGTGCCCGCGGCGTGCAGCCTGCCGTCGGCCAGGGCGATGAGGTGGTCGGCGTAGCGGGCCGCCAGGTTGAGGTCGTGCAGCACCATCACGATGGTCGTGCCCAGCGACCGGTTGAGGTCGGTGAGCAGGTCCAGCACCTCCACCTGGTGGCTGACGTCCAGGAAGGTGGTCGGCTCGTCGAGGAGCAGCAGGTCGGTGCGCTGGGCCAGCGCCATCGCGATCCACACCCGCTGGCGCTGCCCGCCGGACAGCTCGTCCACCGGCCGGTCGGCCAGCTCCAGGGTCCCGGTGGCCTCCAGGGCGGCGGCCACCGCCTCGTCGTCCTGGCGGGTCCAGCGCGAGAACACCCCCTGGTGGGGGTGGCGGCCGCGGCCCACCAGGTCGCTCACCGCGATCCCCTCCGGGGCGATGGGCGACTGCGGCAGCAGCCCCAGGGTGCGGGCCACCTGCCGGGACGGCATGCGGTGCACCTGCTCGCCGTCCAGCAGCACCCGCCCGCCGCGGGGGGACAGCAGCCGCGACATGGCCCGCAGCAGGGTGGACTTGCCGCAGGCGTTGGCGCCGACGATCACGGTGATGCGCCCCGGCGGCACCGCCAGGTCCAGGTCCTCGATGACGACCCGGTCCTGGTATCCCAGGGTCAGGTCCTCGACGAGGAGCGAATGGGCCGTGGTCACAGGGAGCCTCCCGCGCGGTGGGTGCGGACGATCAGGTACACGAGGTAGGGGGCGCCCAGCACGCCGGTGACGACGCCGACCGGGTAGCGGGTGCCGAACAGGAACTGGCCGGCGAAGTCCGCCACCAGCACCAGCAGCGCGCCGACCAGGGCGGAGGGCAGCAGCAGGGATCCGCCCGGGCCCACCAGGCGGGCCGCGATCGGCCCGGACAGGAACGCCACGAACGCGATCGGGCCCGCGGCGGCGGTCGCGAACGCGATGAGCCCCACCGCGGCGACGATGAGGACCAGCCGGGTGCGGTCCACCCGCACCCCCAGCGCCGCGGCGGTGTCGTCGCCCAGCCGCAGCGCGTCCAGGTCCCCCGCCCTGGCCAGCAGCACCGGGGCCAGGACCAGCAGGGCGAGCGCGGCGGGCACGACCGCGTTCCAGGTGGTGCCGTTGAGGCTGCCGGTCAGCCAGCGCAGCGCCTCCTGCAGGTCCCACTGGGCGGCCCGGTCCAGGATGTGGTCGGTGATGCCGTAGAGCATCGCGGCGATGCCGATGCCCACCAGCACCAGCCGTCCGCCCGCCACCCCGTCGCGGTACGACAGCAGGTACACCAGCAGCGCCACGACCAGGCCGGACACGATGGCGAACGCCGACACCCCGACGCCCTCCAGGGACAGCACCACGATCGCGAAGGTGGCGCCCGTCCCGGCCCCGGCGCTGATGCCGATGATGTCGGGGCTGGCCAGCGGGTTGCGCAGCATGGTCTGGAAGGTGACGCCGGCCAGGCCGAAGCTCAGCCCGGCGACCACGGCCAGCACGGCCCGGGGCAGCCGCAGCCGCCCGACGGTGAACGAGGCGCCGGGCACGTCGCGGCCCAGGACCACCCCGATCACGTCGGCGGGCGGGTAGAAGGTCTTCCCGAACATGAGGGTCACGGCGAACCCGGCGGCGATGAGCACGGCCAGGACGGTGACGACGACCAGGCGCCGCCGCCCGCGGGCGCGCCGGCCGCGGGCGACGGACGCCACGGCGGCGGAGTCGGGGGCGGCGGCGGGGTGCCGGGTGGTGTCGATGGCGGAACCGCTCACAGTGCACGGACCTTGTGTCGGCGGACGATGGAGATGAAGACGGGGGCGCCGATGAGCGCGGTCACGATGCCGACGTCGAGTTCGGCGGGCCGGGCCACGATGCGGCCGACCACGTCGGCGGCGGTCAGCAGGGCGGCGCCGCCCAGGGCGGAGAACGGCAGCAGCCAGCGGTGGTCGCCGCCGATGAGCATGCGGAAGGCGTGCGGGACGACCAGGCCGACGAACGCGATGGGCCCGGTGACCGCGGTGCAGGCCCCGCACAGGACCACGGCGCCCAGGGAGGCGGTGGCGCGGGCGGCGGCCACGCGGGCGCCCAGCCCGGCGGCGAGTTCGTCGCCCAGGGCGAGCAGGTCCAGGCCGCGGGCGGACAGCAGGCACAGCACCAGGCCGACCGCCAGGAACGGCAGGACCTGGGAGATCGTGGCGAAGGTGGCGCCGCCCACGCCGCCGATCTGCCAGGAGCGGACGCTCTCGGCGATGTCGCCGCGCGGCAGCGCCACGGCGGTGATCAGCGAGGTCAGCGCCGCCGAGGTGGCCGCCCCGGCCAGCGCGAGCTTGAGGGGGGTGGGCCCGCCCCGGCCCAGGGAGCCGACGACGTACACCGCGACGGCGGTGACCCCCGCCCCGACGATCGCCACCTGGATCTGGGCGGTGGCCGTGGCCAGCCCGAAGAAGGCCATCCCGGAGACCACGGCCAGCGAGGCGCCCATGTTGACGCCCAGGATTCCGGGGTCGGCCAGCGGGTTGCGGGTGACGCCCTGCATGACCGCCCCGGCCAGGCCCAGCGCGGCCCCGGCCAGCACCGCGAGCACGGTGCGCGGGATGCGCTTGGCGACGGCCGCCCGGTCGAAGCCGTCGGTGTCGCCGCCCAGGGCGGCGACGATGTCGGGCCAGGACACGCTGCGCGAGCCCACGGTGATCGAGGCGAACATCAGCCCCAGGAGCACCGCCAGGAGCAGGAGCAGCCACAGGGCCTTGGCGCGCCGGGGGCGCCGCACGACGGCGGCGCCCGCGGCGGCTGCGGTGTCGTGCACGGTCACTGCGCCTTGTCGGCGGCCTCGGACAGCAGCGACAGGTAGTCGTCCAGGACCCAGGAGATGGCCAGCGGGGTCGGGTTGGCGGCGGTGCCCAGGGGGTCGGTGCCGGGCAGGGGGACGATGGCGCCGTTCTCCACGGCGGGCATCTGGGACAGCAGCGGGTCGGCCTCCAGGGCCTCGACGAGCTCGTCGCCGCCGTAGGTGACGATGATGTCGACGTCGCCGAAGGTGTCGGCCTGCTCGGCGCTGTGGGTCAGGGAGAAGGCGTCGGTCCCGGCGGAGGCGGTGGCGACGCTCTCGGGGGTGGCCAGGCCCAGGTCCTCGAAGAAGAGGGCGCGGGTGTCGTGGGTGGTGTAGAAGCTGACCTCGCTCAGGTCGGAGGTGTCGACGTGGGTGAGGAACATGGCCGTCTTACCTTCGAGGGAGGGGTGCTCGGCGGCGGCCGCGGCGATCTCCTCCTCCAGGTCGGCGATGAGCGCCTCGCCCTCCTCGGCCATGCCCATGGCCTGGCTGTTGAAGGCGATCATGTCCTGCCAGGGGGTGCCCCAGGCGGTCTCGGGGTAGGCGACGACGGGGGCGATCTCGCTGAGGGTGTCGTAGTCCTCCTGGGTGAGGCCGGAGTAGGCGGCCAGGATGACGTCGGGCGTGGTGTCGGCGACCGCCTCGAAGTCGATGCCGTCGGTCTCGTCGAACAGCACGGGGGGCTCGGCGCCCAGCTCCTGGAGCTTCTCGTCGACCCAGGGCAGCAGGCCGTCGCCGTCGTCGTCGCCGAAGTTGGCGGCGGCCATGCCCACGGGGACCACGCCCAGGGCCAGGGGGACCTCGTGGTTGGCCCAGTTGACGGTGGCGACGCGCTCGGGCTGCGACTCGATGACGGTGGTGCCCAGGGCGTGCTCGATGGTGATCGGGGTCCAGTCCCCGGAGGCTCCGCCGTCCTGTCCGGCGGGCTCGTCGGAGGAGCAGGCGGTGAGCCCGAGGGCGAGCAGCACCGCCGCGGCGACGGCGGTGGGCGTGAGAACGCGGGACATGGTGTCCTTCCGATCAGGGGACCGCGCCCCGGCCGGCGCGGCTGTAGCGCCGCGCACCGGGGAGTCGTCGCAGGGCAGGGGCACCCGCGACAACGAAAGATAAGGGTTGCCTAACCGAACTTAGGATGCATTTACCTCGCGCGCAATCACGCAGATGCGACACCGTTTGTCGCGAAACGGACATCCGGCTCCCGGATCGCCGTCACTGGGCCCGGAAACGCCCGGGACTGGTGCCCGTGATGCGGCGGAACGCCGTGCCGAACGCGCTCGCCGAGTGATAGCCGACACACACCGCCACCTCCTCGATGTCCTCCCCGCGCGCCAGCAGCGCGATCGCGTGCCGCACCCGCGCGGTGGCCACCCACCGGCTGAAGCCCAGCCCGGTCTCGGCCCGGAACGCCCGCGTCACGGTGCGGGTGCTCACCCCCAGCCGCGCCGCCCACGCCGCCAGGGTCGTGGTGTCGGCCGGGTCCTCCAGCACCGCCGCCACGATGGGCGCCAGCAGCGAAGACTCCGGGATCTGCAACAGGATCTCGTTGCAGGCGGGGGCGATCAGGTCCAGGACCATGCCCTCGGTGCGGGAGCGCTCCTCCCCGGACAGGGCCTCGTGGTCCAGGCGGTCCAGCAGCAGCCGCAGCAGCGGCGTGACCTCCACCGCCACCGCCCGGTCGGCGATCGCGGGCACCGCGTGCACCCCGAAGTGCGCGGCCCGGTGCCAGGTCCCGGCGGGCGTCCACCCGCTGTGGCGCACCCCGGCGGGGATCCACAGGCCCACGCTCGGGGTGATGGTCCACACCCGCGCCCCCACCGTCGCCGAGGAGGCGCCGCGCTCGTTCCACAGCAGCTCGTGGGTGGGGTGGGCGTGCTCCTCCCAGAAGGTGTCGCGGGCGATCACCTCGTCCGAGCCCCACACCACGAACGGCACGTCGATCTCCCCGGCCTCGTACACGGGCAGCCGGCGGTTGTCGAACCCCGGGTCCGCACCGGGAAGGACGTCTCGAATGACCACGTCGTTCAGGGTACGGCCCCCGTCCGGGCGTCTACGGCCGCGCCCCCGGGCAGCACGGCGGCGGCCCGTCCGCCTCCGGCGCGCGGCGCACCCGGAGCAGGCGGCCGAACAGGTCGCCGCCGGAATGGTCGGTGGCCGTACCGTCGGCCCGGACCAGGGTGGGGGTCGGATCGTGCACGTCGGTGAACTCGTGCACGTCGGTGAGGCGGAGCACGACCGCCTCCCGGCGACCGTGCGGACCGGCGGCGGTCAGGTGGGCGGCCCATGGGGTCTCCTCGGGGGCGGGGCTTTCGCGGGGGTGGGGATCAGGGGTACACCGGTACGGGGCCGCCGCACGACGGGGCCCCGGGCAACGGGTATTCGACGGAGGAGTTCCATGACGGCGTTCGACCTCACCGCGTTCCGCGCGCAGTTCCCCTCCCTGGGTTCGGGGATCGCCCACTTCGACGGGCCCGGGGGCACCCAGACCCCCCTGCGGGTGGGGGAGGCGATCGCCCGCACGCTCACCGGGCCGCTGTCCAACCGGGGGGCGTCGGTGGCCTCGGAGGCCAACGCCGAGGCGGCGGTGGCGGCGTTCCGGCGCGCCTACGCCGACCTGCTGGGGTGCGCGCCCGAGGGGATCGTGTACGGGCGCAGCGCCACCCAGATCACCTACGACTTCTCCCGCCACCTGTCCAAGGGCTGGGGCCCCGGCGACGAGGTCGTGGTGACCCGGCTGGACCACGACTCCAACGTCCGCCCCTGGGTGCAGGCCGCCGAACGCGCCGGCGCGGGCGTGCGGTGGATCGACCTCGACCCGGCCACCGCCGAACCCGACCTGTCCGACCTGGGCACGGTCGTCAACGGCCGCACCCGGCTGGTGGCCGTCGGCGCCGCCTCCAACCTGCTGGGCACCCGGGTCCCGGTGCGCGCGATCGCCGACCGGGCGCGCGAGGTCGGGGCGCTGGTGTACGTCGACGGAGTGCACCACGCCGCGCACGCGGTCGTGGACGTGCGGGAGCTGGGCGCCGACTTCTACGTGTGCTCCCCCTACAAGTTCCTGGGCCCGCACTGCGCGGTCCTGGGCGCCGACCCGGCGCTGCTGGAGACCATCGCCCCCGACAAGCTGGTGCCCTCCACCGACGCGGTGCCCGAGCGGTTCGAGTTCGGCACCCTGCCCTACGAGATCATGGCCGGGGCCACCGAGGCGGTGGACGTGCTCGCCGACCTGGCCCCCGAAGGCGGCGACCGGCGCGGACGGCTGGCCGCCGCCCGCCGCCTGCTGGAGGAGCACGAGACGGCGCTGCGCGACAAGGTCGAGGTGGCCCTGGCCGGACTGGGCGGGGCGGTGCGGGTGCACTCGCGGGCGGCCGAGCGCACCCCGACGCTGTTCATGACCTTCCCCGGCCGCCGCAGCGCCGACGTGTCGCGCTTCCTCGCCGAACGCGACGTGCTGGCCCCGGCCGGGAGCTTCTACGCCTACGAGGCGTTCGCCCGTCTGGGCGTCGACGACACCGCCGGGCTGCGCGTGGGCATGGCGCCCTACACCGCCGAGGAGGACGTCGACCGCCTGCTGTCCGCCCTCACCGACGCCCTACGCTGACCGGGGCGGACGCGTGCCCGATCGGCGCAGGACGGATCGGCCGCCGACCGGTGGGGACCGACCGGTGGGGGCTCGCGCCTCGTCCCGCCCGCCGTCGGCGGGCGGGGCGAGCGGACCGCTGCGGGCGGCGGGTGCGGTGGCCGGGGCATGCGGGCCGCCGCGGGCGGCGGGCGGGGCATGCGACGGCGCCGGGGTCAGCGGCCCAGGGCGCGGCGGGCGGCGCAACGGGTGGCGCAACGGGCGACCCGCCATAGCGGCGGGCCACCCTCGCCGATCGGGATTCAGGCGAAGGGTTCAGCGGCCCAGGGCGCGGCGGGCGGCGGTGAGACGGTCGGTGTCGGTGGCCGCCGCGGCGACGGCGCCGGACACGGCGTCGGATACGGCATCGGCCCAGGCCAGGAGGGTTTCCACGGCGGTGTCGGTGAGCGGCGGCGCGGTGGGGTGCTCGCCCAGGGCGACCCGGCCGGTGGTGCCGTCGAGGGTGAGGAGGTCGCCCTCGGCGGCCCAGCGGTCCCCCGCGCGCACCCGGCCGGGTTCGATGTGCAGGTCGGCGGCGCCCACCACCGCGGGCCGTCCCAGGGTGCGGGCCACCACGGCGGCGTGCGAGGCGGCCCCGCCCCGGGCGGTGAGCACCCCGGCGGCCGCGGCGATCCCCGCCATGTCCGCCGGGGAGGTCTCCGGGCGCACCAGCACCACGGGCCCGCGCGCGGACAGGCGCACCGCCGTCGCGGAGTCGGTGGCGATGCGCCCCACGGCGATGCCCGGACCCGCGGCGGTGCCGCGGGTCCACAGATCGGCGCCCTCGGCCAGGACCGGCAGCCGGGCGCGTTCCAGGTCGGCGGGCGCGATCCGCGCCAGCGCCTCGGCGCGGGTGATGACGCCGCGTTCGGCGAGGTCGACGGCGGTGCGCACGGCCGCGCCCCCCGTGAACCGCGCCGGGCGCACCTGGAGCAGCCAGAGCCGGCCCGACTCGACGGTGAACTCCAGGTAGCAGGCGTCCCGGTAGTGGGCCCGGGCCCGGTCCAGGGCGTCCTCCAGGTCGGCCCACGCCCGCGGTTCGCGGTCGGCCAGGGCGGACAGGGGCAGCGGCAGCCCCCGCCCCGACACCACGGCGTCGCCGCGGCTGCGAAAGAGCACGTCGCCGGCGGGGCCGGGCGACCCGTCCACCGGGTCGCGGCCGAACGCCACCCCCGAGGCGCTGTGGTCGTCGCGGTCGCCGTCCACCATGGCCTGGACGATCACCGCCGTTCCCGCGTCGTCGTCGATCCCGTGCAGCGCCCGGTAGGTGCGCGCCCGCGGCACGTCCCAGGAGGCGAACACCTCCGTGACGGCCGCCGTGAGCTCCCCCCGCAGGTCGGCCACTCGGGCCGCGGCGTCGGCGGGCGGCGCGGCGAAGTCGGCGGGGCGGGCCGCAGAAGCGGCGGGTGGGTCGGCGACGGGTCCGGCGGCAGAGAGCGGGGCACCACCGGGAGGAGTGCCGCCGTCCACGGGCCGGGACCGCGGGTCGGCGGACGGGGGCTCGGCGAGCCGGGGGTGGGGGTCGGTGAACGAGGGGCCGACGGGCCATGGGTCGGCGGACGGGATACGGCCGGATGGGGAGGCGGCGGCCGGGTCGCCGCCGGGCCCCGCAGCGGCGGGGTCGACGGCAGGGGGCGGGGGGTCGTCGGGTTGGAGGTCGGCGGACGGGGGCCCGGCGGGGGCGCCCAGGGCCAGGACGGT